>NZ_JBFUGW010000065.1:0-26286 GCF_056402735.1 Rhizobacter sp. P3_C12 | reverse complement strand
GCGGCCGCCGGTGCGCCCGGCGAGCCTTCATGGAAGCCGTAGCCGGGGCCGAGCGGCAGCAGTGCAACCTGCTCGCGCGCCACGTGGAAGGTGAACAGGTCCAGCAGGTCGCTGTCGCTGCTGGTGGTGCAGATCTTGAAACGGCGCATGCCGTCGGCCGACATGCCGTTGTCCAGCGGCTCGATGGTGCCGAGGTCGGTGATTTCCTTGAACAGCTCGACCAGGTTGTCGGCGTCCGTCAGGTTCTTCAGCGGGCCGACGCGCAGTTCGAGCACGCGGGCGTGGCCGGCGGTCGACGGGGCGGGCATCGCCGACGACGATGCGGCGGCCTTGGGCTTTTCGGCCGGGGCGGCGGCAGACGCGACAACGGCGACCGGGGGCGCCTCGCCGGCGACCATCGCGCGGATGTTGAACAGCAGCTCGGTGGTGTCGAGTTCGGCACCGCCGTTGCCCTGGTGGCGTGCCAGCTGGGCGCGCAGCGCGTCGCCCGATTGCAGCAGCACGTCGACCATCGGCGCGGTCGGGGTCAGTTCATGGCGGCGCAGCTTGTCCAGCAGCGTCTCCATCTGGTGCGTCAGCTCGGCGACATCGGAGAAGCCGAAGGTCGCGGCGCCGCCCTTGATCGAGTGGGCGCAGCGGAAGATCGCGTTGAGCTCCTCGTCGTCGGCCGACTCGATGTCGAGGTCGAGCAGCAGCTTCTCCATGCGGTCGAGGTTCTCGCCCGCTTCCTCGAAGAAGACCTGATAGAACTGGCTCAGGTCGATGCCGGCGCTCAGCTGAGAGCCTTCGGAGGTCATCTCGCCCATGGCGTGCTCCTGGATGGAATGTCGTTATTTGTCAATGGCGAACAGGTCGGTGCGCGAGCCGCGAAGCTCAGCGCACGACCTTCTTGATGACTTCGATCAGCTTGGCCGGATCGAAAGGCTTGACCAGCCAGCCGGTGGCGCCTGCGCTGCGCCCTGCCTGCTTCATCTGGTCGCTCGACTCGGTGGTCAGGATCAGGATCGGCGTGCTCTTGAACTTCGGGTTGTCGCGCAGCTTCTTCGTCAGGCTGATGCCGTCCATGCGGGGCATGTTCTGGTCGGTCAGCACGAGGTCGAAGTCGCGACCGCTGGTCTTCTCGTACGCGTCCTGGCCGTCCACGGCCTCGACGACGTTGTAGCCGGCGCTCTTCAGCGTGAAGGACACCATCTGGCGCATGGAGGCGGAATCGTCGACCGCGAGGATGGAATGCATGGTTTTCTCCGGATTTCTCGAAAACTGTTTCGGTAGGTGGGACTGGAGTCTTGAGGGGTGGCCTAGAACAACTCGATGGAGCCGACGTCCATTTCGGCCTGGGTCACCGGGTTGGGTCGCAACGGGGCTTCCTCGACCACGGTCTCACCGTCTTCGTCATCCGCGAAGGCCTCGCGGGCCAGCCGATCGACGCAGTTGCGCAACCGGCGGTTGGTGTGGTGGATCAGCTGGGACGCCATGTCCTGGAACTGCAGCGCGGTGACCGCACCGCCCAGGTCCTGCATGACCCCGCTGAACACCTGATCGCTTTCTTCGCCCGAGTGGGGGCGTTCACGCAGGACGCGGATCTGTTCCGACGCGCCGTAGAAACGCTGCATCAGCGTGTCGCAGGCGTCGGCCAGCAGGGTCTGAAGGCGTTCCAGATCGTTGGTGGCCGACATCAGGTGGTCCTGCAGGTCGGCGGCGGCCAGCAGTGCCATGCCCGCGGGGGCGGGTGGCATGCCGGCATCGTTGGCGTCGTTCATCTGCATCCGAATCTCCGCTCGAAGGTGAGGGATGGGGCGCTGCGCAGGGGAGCTCCTGCGCAGGGCGTGCTATCTGTCTGCCATTTTCGGCAGGGGGGCGGAAAGCATTAGCTCAATCACCGGTGAAAAGCGCTGCCATTTCGAATGGCTCCCGGGAGCGTGCGAAGTTGGCACCTCCGAACCGGTTGCTTGGCATACTCGGGCCATGTCACCGCCTCTTGCCGAGCAGCGCCTGCGCCTCCTGCACCTGGAGGATTCCGAGCTCGACCACCACCTGACGCTGGCCCACCTGCGTCGCGGCGGGCTCGATGTCGACGCGGTGCGGGTCGATTCCGAGGTCGAGTTCCTGCGCGAGCTGGAGCCGTCGCAGGAGTGGGACATCATCGTGTCCGACTACAACCTGCCGGGCTTTTCGGGCCTGGTGGCGCTGGACCTGCTGAAGGCGAGCGGGCGCAGCATCCCGTTCATCCTGGTGTCCGGCGAGATCGGCGAGGACACCGCGGTCGAGGCGATGCGCAATGGCGCGAGCGACTACCTGCTGAAGAACAACCTGGCGCGGCTGGTGCCGGCGCTGCTGCACGCGGTGGAGGCGCACGAGCTGCTGCTGGCGCGCCAGCGTGCCGACCGCGAGCTGGGCGAGCAGAAGCAGCGGGTGCACGAACTGGCGCAGCATCTGCAGACCAGCGTCAAATCGGAGCGGGCGGCGATTGCGCGCGAGATCCATGACGATGTGGGCGGTTCGTTGACGGCGCTGAAGTTCGACCTGGCGTGGATTGCGCGGCATTCCGATTCGCCGGAGGTGCTGGCGCGGGTCAATTCGGCGCTCGAGACGGTGAGTCATGCGATCGAGGCGAGCCAGCGGGTGATGCACAACCTGCGGCCGGCGATCCTGGAGCAGGGGCTGGTGGCGGCGTTGCAGTGGATGGCGAGCCGTTTCGAGAAGCGCACCGGCGTGACCTGCGAGTTCCGCAGCCGCTACGACCATCTCACGTTGCCGGCGGGTGTGCCGCTGGTGGCGTACCGCACGGCGCAGGAGGCGTTGACCAACGTGACCAAGCATGCGCATGCGAGCCATGTGCAGATCGACCTGACGCTGGCGGGCGGGGTGTTGTCGCTCGAGATCAGCGACAACGGCCGGGGCCTGCACCATGACGACCTGGCGAAGGTGCGTTCGTTCGGCATCCGTGGGCTGCAYGAGCGGGCCGGCACGGTAGGCGGCTGGGTGGACCTGAGCAGCGGGCCGGCCGGGACGACGTTGATCCTGTCGGTGCCGCTGGAGATGATGTCGGAGGAGTTGGACTTCGAGCTCGCCGAGGAACCGTCGGCGCCATATGACCCGACGGTGTGGGGGAATATCTGATGATCAAAGTGATTCTGTGCGACGACCATGCGTTGATCCGGCGCGGCATTCGCGACACCTTGTCGGACGCTCCGGACATCGAGGTGATCGGCGAGGCGGGTGATTACACCGAGCTGCGTTCGTTGTTGCGCACGACGGGTGGCTGCGACGTGCTGGTGCTGGACATCAACCTGCCGGGCCGCAGCGGGCTGGACGTGCTGCACGTGCTGAAGGACGAAGGCTCGACGATGCGGGTGCTGGTGGTGTCGATGTACCCCGAGGACCAGTACGCGATCCGGGCGCTGAGGGCCGGCGCATTCGGCTACGTGAACAAGGGCGGCGACCCCGCGACGATCGTGGCCGCGGTGCGCACGGTGGGGCAAGGGCGCAAGTACGTGACACCGGAGATTGCGCAGATGCTGGTGGAGAGCCTGACGACGCCCTCGACGGAAGCTGCGCACGAGAAACTGTCGGACCGAGAGTTGCAGACGCTGGTGATGATTGCGTCGGGAAAACGGCTCTCGGACATCGCAGAAGAGTTGATGCTCAGCCCGAAGACGGTGAGCGTCTATCGGGCCCGAGTGCTCGAGAAGCTAGGGCTTTCGAACAACTCGGAGATGACCGTCTACGCGATCCGCAACGGCCTGGTCGGCAGCGAGTAGTCGGCCTGCCGAGGGACGATGCGTAGCGAGCTGCGTGGAGAAGAACGGCCAACAATCCCAATGAAGGTGGATGTCTAGCCGAAGTGGCAGTGTTGTCCGCAGCGAGACTGAACGAACCGTATGGTTTTCCAGGCCCTTTGCTTTGGTTACTTTCATTTGGGCTCAAATGAAAGTGACTCGCCCGCCGGGGCGAAACCCGGCAGCAGCCTCACGCAGTGAGAAGAATCAGAACCCGAGGCTCGCCAGCAGGTCGTCCACTTCACCCTGATTGGCGACCACATCCGTGCGCCCTTCCGGATTGACCACCGGCCCGTTGAGGATCGACGAATCCACCTTCTGCACCTGCTCCGGCGGAGCCGCCTGCACCAGCAGCTTGACCAGGCTGTCTTCCAGGTCGGATGCCAGCGCGACGACCTTGGCCACGACCTGGCCGGTCAGGTCATGGAAGTCCTGCGCCATCATGATGTCGGTCAGGTGCAGGTCGATGCGTGCGGTCGCTGCCTCGACGTCACCGACGAAATTCATCACCGAACCCGAGGCCACCGCCTTCACCGGGTCGGCCACGATGGCCGCCGCGATGCGGCGCGTGTCGGCAGCGATGTTCGCGTGCTCGAGCTTGGCCTGGTCGACCGAATTCAGCACCTTGTTGGCCGCAGCACCGGTCTTCTCGGCGATGTAGTTCAGGCGGCTGCGCGCGTCGGGCAGGTTGTCGGCCGCGGTCTGCAGCTTGGGGATCACGCCGAGCTGCATCAGCGTGTCGTGCAACTGGCGCGTGATCACGCCGAGCTGCTGGAAGACCTCGGGCGAGGCCGCAGCCGTCGGCGGGGCCAGGGTGGCCATCGTATCCATCTTCATGATGTGTTCCCTTGTACGTCGGGGGGCTGGTGCGGCATCAGGCCGCGGTGGCCAGCTTCTGCATGATCTTCTGGACTTTTTCTTCCAGCGTGGCCTTCGTGAAGGGCTTGACGATGTAGCCGGCCGCGCCGTCCTGCGCCGCCCGCACGATGTCTTCCTTGCGCGCCTCGGCGGTCACCATCAGCACCGGCAGGTGCTTCAGGCTCGCATCGGCCTTCACCGCCGACAACAGCTCGAAGCCGTTCATGTTCGGCATGTTGATGTCGCTGACGACGAAGTCGAACTTCGCGTTCTTCAGCATGTTCAACGCCACCGCGCCATCCTCGGCCTCTTCGGCGTTGTTGTAGCCGATCTCCTTCAGCAACCCGCGCACGATGCGGCGCATGGTCGAGAAGTCGTCGACGATCAGGAATTTCAAATCGGTGCTCATGAGAGTCCTCGCTGGGTCGCTTGGGGCGGTGGTACGGTGTAGAGCCTGGAATCGGCTGCTTTGCGGCTGTTATCGGGCAGTCGCGGCGGAAGTTGAGGGCGGCGTGATCGCCCCCTCGGCAGCCGGCGCTTCGGGTTCCGGTGCCAACGGCGTGTTCTGGAAGAAGCGGTCCTCCGCATCACGGTTCATCACGATGATGCTGATGCGCCGGTTCGACGGGCTCCGCGGGTCGTTGCGGTCGAACAGCGCGCTCGACGCGAGCCCCTGCACCCGCAGCATCCTGTCCTCGGGCAGCCCGCCCATCAGCAGTTCGCGGCGCGATGCATTGGCGCGGTCCGACGACAGCTCCCAGTTGCTGTAGCCGCGCTCGCCGCCGCCGAAGGCCGCCGCGTCGGTGTGGCCCTCCAGCGTCAGCCGGTTCGGTACCTCGGCGAGCACGCCGCCGATCTCCTGCAGCAGCTCGCGCATGTAGGGTTTGACCAGCGCGCTGCCGCTGTCGAACATCGGCCGGTTCTGCTCGTCGACGATCTGGATGCGCAGGCCGTCCGGCGTCATGTCGAGCCGGATCTGCGATTTCAGCGCGGCCAGCTTCGGGTTCGCCGCCAGCACGTCCTCGACATGCTGCTTCAGCACCTGCAGCCGCTGCGCCTCGGCCTGGCGCTGCTCGGCCTTCATCGCCGCCAGGTTGATCGTGCTGCGCGACGCGGTGTCGCCCTTCTTGACCTGGCCGCCGCTGCGGGTGAGGTCGGTGCCGCCGCCCTTGATCACGTGCGACGAATCGCCCGAGCCGCTGCCGCCGCTCAGCAGCGCCACCTTCAGCGGCGCCTGGAAATAGTCGGCGATGCCCTTCTTGTCGCCCTCGGTCGTCGAGCCGAGCAGCCACATCAGCAGGAAGAACGCCATCATCGCCGTCACGAAGTCGGCATAGGCGATCTTCCACGCGCCGCCATGGGCGCCGTGGCCGCCCTTCTTGACGCGCTTGATGATGATCGGCTGCAGCTTCTTCGAATCGCCGGCCATTACGGAGCGTCCTTCACTTCTTGCCCTTCACGTGGCCTTCGAGTTCGGCGAAGGTCGGGCGGTCGGTCGAGTACAGCACCTTGCGGCCGAATTCCACTGCCACCTGCGGCGCATAGCCCTGCATGCTTGCGAGCAGCGTGGTCTTGATGCACTGCAGCTCCTTGCCGTTCTCGTCGTTCTTCTGTTCCATCAGCCCGGCCAGCGGCTCCGCGACTGCATAGGCCAGCAGGATGCCGAGGAAGGTGCCGACGAGCGCCGAGCCGATCATGCCGCCGAGGATCGCGGGCGGCTGGCCCACCGAGCCCATCGTGTTCACCACGCCGAGCACTGCGGCCACGATGCCGAACGCCGGCAGCGCGCCGGCCAGCCGGGCGATCGCCGCGGCGGGCGCATGCGCCTCGTGGTGGTGGGTGTCGATCTCGCTGTCCATGAGGCTCTCGATCTCGTGGGCGTTCAGGTTGCCCGAGACCATCATGCGCAGGTAGTCGGTGACGAACTCGACCACGTGGTGGTCGTTGCCCACTGTCGCGTATTTCTTGAAGAGTGCCGATTCGTGCGGGCGCTCGACGTCGTTCTCGATCGACATCAGGCCTTCCTTGCGCGCCTTCTGCAGGATGTCGTAGAGCAGCGCCAGCAGCTCCATGTAGCGTGCCTTCGAGTATTTCGAGCCCTTCAGCAGCGGCGGCAGTGCTGCCAGCGTCGCCTTCAGCACCTTCGGCTGGTTGTTCACGACGAAGGCGCCGAGCGAGCCGCCCAGGATGGCCATCAGTTCGGTCGGCAGGGCGTGGATGATCACGCCCATGTTCCCGCCGTGCAGGACATAGGCGCCGAAGATGCACCCGAGGGCAACCGCGTAACCGATGAGGACGAACATGTTCCAGGCTGTTCCGTGTAAGGGGGAGTGCGCACGCCGCGCTGGTCTCGGACCGTTATCGGCCCCCACCCCAGTCACTTGAGTGTCGGGGGGGGGAGGGTTCGGCAATCGCTCGAACAGCGCTGGAAAATCGCCTTCTCGCCCCTGCGGGGGGGCTTCTTTTCACTGCGTGGGGCTGCTGCCGGGTCTCGCCCCGGCGGGCGAGTCACTTTCATTTGAGCCCAAATGAAAGTAACCAAAGCAAAGGGCTTTGAAAACCATRCGGTTCGTTCAGTCTSGCTGCGGACAACACTGCCRCTTCGGCTGCACATCACCGTTCATTGGGATTGTTGYTCTCCCGCTCCACTCGACTCGCTCGCTTCGCGTCGCATCGTCTTGCGCCTGYCGCYGCCGCGTCGTCAGGRCGATGCGCAGCGAGCTGAGTGGAGAAGAAMGGCCAACAATCCCAATGAAYGTGGAGCTCCAGCCCAAGTGGCMGTGTTGTCCGCAGCGRGRCWGAACGAACCGTATGGTGTTGTATTGAAGCCCTTTGCTTTGGTTACTTTCATTTGGGCTCAAATGAAAGTGACTCGCCCGGCCGGGCGAAACCGGCCRGCAAGCACAGCGCAGCGTCCGGGGCGAGACCCGGCAGCAGCCTCACGCAGTGAACAGCCTCTTGCGATGCCGGGCAAGCTGCGCCCGCACCTGCTCCGGTGCCGTCCCGCCCAGCACGTTGCGTGCATTCAGCGAGCCGCGCAGCGTCAGCACGTCGAAGACGTCCGGGTCGATGGCCGCATGGAACCCCTGCAGCACGTCCAGCGGCAGGTCGCCCAGGTCGCGCTCTTCGCTCAGCGCGAACTTCACCGCATGCGCCACCACCTCGTGCGCATCGCGGAACGGCAAACCCTTCTTCACCAGGTAGTCGGCCAGGTCGGTCGCGGTCGCATAGCCCTTCAGCGCCGCACGCTCCATCGCCTCGGGCTTCACGACGATGCCGGCCACCATCTCGGCCATGATGCGCAGCGTGTCGCGCACCGTGTCGACCGCGTCGAACAACGGTTCCTTGTCTTCCTGGTTGTCCTTGTTGTACGTCAGCGGCTGGCCCTTCATCAGCGTCAGCAGCCCCATCAGGTGGCCAATCACCCGGCCGCTCTTGCCGCGCGCCAGCTCGGCCACATCGGGGTTGCGCTTCTGCGGCATGATCGACGAACCGGTGCAGTAGCGGTCGGCCAGGTTGATGAAGCCGAAGTTCTGGCTCATCCACAGCACGATCTCCTCGGCCAGCCGCGACACATGCATCATCGTGATGCTCGCGAACGACGCGAACTCGATCGCGAAATCGCGGTCGCTCACCGCGTCGAGGCTGTTCTGGCACACGCCGTCGAAGCCCAGCGTCTTCGCGACGCGCTCGCGGTCCAGCGGGTAGCTGGTGCCGGCCAGCGCCGCCGCACCCAGCGGCAGCACGTTCACGCGCCTGCGCACGTCGGCAAGGCGCTCGGCATCGCGCGCGAACATCTCCACGTACGCCAGCAGGTGGTGCGCAAAACTCACCGGCTGCGCCACCTGCATGTGCGTGAAGCCCGGCAGGATGGTCTCGACATGCCGCTCCGCCACGCCCACCAGCGCCTGCTGCATCGCCGCCAGCAGCGGCAGCAGCGCATCGATCTCGTCGCGCAGCCACAGCCGCACGTCGGTCGCCACCTGGTCGTTGCGCGATCGGCCGGTGTGCAGCCGCTTGCCGGCGTCACCCACCAGCTGCGTGAGCCGCGCCTCGACGTTGAGGTGCACGTCTTCGAGGTCGAGCTTCCACTCGAACGCGCCGGACTCGATCTCCTGCGTGATCTGCGCCATGCCGCGCCGGATGTCGGCCAGGTCCTGCGCGCCGATCACCGCCTGCGCCGCCAGCATCTCGGCATGCGCCAGGCTGCCGGCGATGTCGGCCTTCCACAGGCGTTTGTCGAAGCTCACGCTCGAGGTGTAGCGCTTCACCAGGTCGCTCATCGGCTCGGAGAACAGGGCCGACCAGGCTTCGGATTTCTTGTCGAGTTGATTGGCTGACATCGTCGGGGCGCTCGCAAYGGGGCGTCGTGTAACGCTTGGTAGGCTCGGTTGCCGGGCGGCGCCAGTTGGCGACAATGCACTGGTGGCCGCAGGCACCGGGGGAAGCCCCGGATTCTATTCGGCCATCCAACCGCCATGCCCGAACCCCACGCGACCACCTCCGCCTTCGCCCCCACGCCCAGCCGCCCGGCGCCGCTGTGGTCCGAGTCGACCCGACCCGACGAGCAGCGCGGCAGCAGCATCTTCAATTCCACCAACTTCGGCGCGGTGCCGCTGGCCCGCCAGCCGCTCGGGCCGGTGTCGGCCTTCGACGTCTGCCACGTCGGCGTCGTGCTGCGCGCACTGTTCTTCGTGCACGGCGTCGTCGCGGTCGGCGTCAGCTTCGCGGCGCCCACGCTGTCGGCCTGGCTGAACCTGCTCGGCCAGGCCACCGGCATTGCACTGCCGGCAGTGTTGCTGTGGCTGGTGTCGGTGTGCCTGCTGAAGCGCCCGCTCGCCCGGTTGCCGGTGGCCGGCCAGTGGTGCGCCGCGGTCTGCATCGGCGGCCTGAGCGGTGCGTTCGGCTGGGCGCTGCTGCTGGCGGTCGACATCCGGCTGCAGGACACCATGCGGCTGGCCGCGCCGATGCTGGCCGGCGCCGCGCTCGCCGCCGCGCTGTTCTACTGGCTGACGCTGCGCGCGCGCGCCCGGCTGCCGGCCGACACCGCAGCTCGGCTGGCCGAATTGCAGTCGCGCATCCGCCCGCACTTCCTGTTCAACACCCTCAACACCGCGATCGCGCTGGCCCGGCTCGACCCGGCCCGCACCGAGCACCTGCTCGAAGACCTGGCCGAGCTGTTCCGCGTCGCGCTCAGCGCGACCGACGAATCGGTCAGCCTGAGCGAAGAGGTCGCGCTCGCGCAGCGCTACCTGGCGATCGAGCAGATCCGCTTCGGCGAGCGCCTGCAGCTCAGCTGGGACCTCGACGAGGACGCCGGCGCCGCGCGCGTGCCGCCGCTGCTGCTGCAGCCGCTGGTCGAGAACGCGGTGCGCCATGGCGTCGAACCCTCGCCCGACGGCGGCGTGATCCGCATCCGCACGCGCGTCAAGCGGGCACATGCGGTGGTCAGCATCGCCAACACCGTGCCGCGTTCCGGCTCGCGCCCCGGCAGCGGCATGGCGCTGCGCAACGTGCGCGAGCGGCTGAAGCTGATGCACGACGTGGCGGCGCAGTTCGAGACCCAGCTCGACCGCGACGTGTTCCGCGTCCAGATCGTGGTGCCGCTGTGAGCTGCCTGCCATGAGCAACCCCTCCGCCCTGGCGCCGCTGCGCGTGCTGCTGGTCGATGACGAGCCGCTGGCGCGGCTGCGCCTGCGCGGCCTGGTGGGCGATTGCGTCGAGCCGCGCGCCGAGGTGGTCGGCGAGGCCGGCAATGCGCAGCAGGCGCTCGAATGGCTGGCCGCCAACGCCTGCGACCTGCTGCTGCTCGACATCCACATGCCCGGCCCCGACGGGCGCCAGCTGGCCGCCCAGCTGCGCCGCCGCAGCGACCCGCCGGCCATCGTGTTCGTCACCGCGCACGCCGAGCATGCGCTGCAGGCCTTCGAGCTCGATGCCGCCGACTACCTGACCAAGCCGGTGCGCCGCGAGCGCCTGCAGGCGGCGCTGCAGCGCGTCGTGCAGCGGCTGGCGCCGCGGGCGGCGCCGGCCGCGGCGATGCCGGACGACGAACCGGTGATCCTCGTCAACGACCTGGGCCGCAAGCTGCGCGTGCCGGTGTCCGAAGTGCTGTACCTGAAAGCGGAGTTGAAGTACGTGACCCTGCGCACCGCCACCCACACCCATGTGCTCGATGACGCCCTGACCGACCTGGAGCAACGCCTGGGCGAACGCTTCCTGCGCATCCACCGCAATGCGCTGGTCGCCCGCCGCGCGCTGCGCGCGCTCGAGCGGCGCACCCTGCCGGGCGAGGACGGCGGCGAAGCGGTCGAAGGCTGGGTGGTGCGCGTCGCACCGGTCGACGACTGGCTGGTGGTGTCGCGGCGGCAGGTGGCCGCCGTCAAGGAGGCGATTGCCGAGGGCGGCGTATGAGCCCGCCGGGCCGCCCCAAGGGCGAATACCGGAGTGCGCAGCACGAAGGTGCTCCAATGAGCGGGCCGCCCGGCAACGCGGTGCGCGCGACGGTGGGCCTGGCCTTGGTCGCCTTGCTGTTCGCGCTCGTCTGGCAAGGCTCGCCGCAGGCACCGGTGCCGCCGGCCGAACCGGTCGTCGCCGAGGCGGTCGATTCCGCGGCGTCCGCGCCGCAGACCTTCCCGATGCCCGGCCCGCCGTTGATGGACGGCTTCGCCGAGGCCTACGGCAACGCGGTAACGGCCGCCGCTGCAGCGGCCAGCACACCGTTGGCGGCCGACGAGATCGAGGTCTGCGGCATCGGCCGCGTGAAGGCCAAGGGCGGCCAGCCGCTCGACCGCACGCTCTTCACGACGGCCGGCGATGCAGCCCGCCGGCGCCTGGTCACGACGCTGGCCCAGCAGCCGGACGAGCTGGCGCGTGCCGCCGGCCTGCTGCTGCAACGCGACGAGGGGCCGCCGCATGGGAACGCGCCGCAGCCCTGTGACGGTGCCGATTGCAACGCGCCGGCCGAACCGGGCGAATCCGAGCTGCAGCGCCAGGCCCGCGTGGGCGCCAACGCGTCGCAGCGCGATGCGCTCGCGCAGATGGCGGTCGCGACGCGCTCGCCGGCCGTCTACACGCTCGCATGGCGGGCCTGCCGGGCGAGCCCCGGCGGTGCCTGCCAGATGCTGTCGACACGCCAGCTCGCGACGCTCGACCCGAACAATGCCGACGCCTGGCTGGAGGTTGCTTCCGAGGCCGACCAGCGCGGCGAGACGGGCCTCGTCGACGAGGCCTTGTACCGCGCCTCGAAGGCGACGACCGCCGACCTGCGCTGGGGCCAGGTCAGCGCGCTCGCGCTGCGCAACCTGCCGCCGGGCACGCCGGCCATCGAGCGGCGCGCGGTGATGGCACGCGCGGAGGCGGTCGAGTCGGCGCTGGCGATGCCGGGGCTGAAGACGCTGATGCAGCACTGCGATGCAAATGCGGTGCGCGACGGCAACCGCCTGCAGGTGTGTGCCGACATCGCCGAGCTGCTGTCGAAGCGCTCGACCACGCTGCTCGACATGGCGATCGGCCAGGCGCTGGGGGCGCGCGTCGGCTGGCCGGCCGAGCGCCTGCAGGCGCTGCGCCTGGAGCGCGACGCGATGTCGCAGGCGCTGAAGCCGATGGCCGCCGCGGCCGGCACCGAGTGGTCGTGTGCGCAGATCGAGCGCGAGACCCGGTGGGTGCTCGACATGAGCCAGTTCGGCGAGATCGGTGCGGCGCGCATGCTGATCGCCCGCACCGGGCAGGACGTCGCCGCGCTCGCGAAGCAGTACGGCGAGGATCGGGCGGCGGCTTCGGCCCGCGCGGCGAGTGCGCCGGCCTCCGGCGTCGTCGCACTCGCGCGCTGAGGGTCCGCCGCTGTCAGGCGGCGAGCTGCTGCTTCAGCGCCGCGGCCCCCGGCCCGAACGCATACGCATCCATCCCCAGGCACCCATACGTGACCGCCTCGTGCAGCCGCTCGGGCGCGTGCGCACGGCCGCCGGCGCCGGCCGCCACGTACCACGGCAGCAGGTGCTCGTCGGTCGGGTGCATGTCGACCGCAGCGGGCGCCTGCCGGCGGTAGTCGAACAGCGCTTCCCAGTCGCGGGCGGCGCTGCGCTCGAGCATCCAGCGTCGGAAGCCCGCGCTCTCGGCGATCTCGGCGGCGTCGAGTGCCGGCCGGCCGTTGCTGACGATGCGGCGCAGGTTGTGCGTGATGCTGCCGCTGCCCATCACCAGCACGCCCTCGTCGGCCAGCGAGGCCAGCAGCTCGCCGAGCGCGAACTGCTGCGCCGGCGGCAGGTTGGGCACCCACGCGAGCGGCAGCACCGGGATGTCGGCCTGCGGGCGCATGAAGCGCAGCATGCTCCAGATGCCGTGGTCCAGGCCGCCTTCGTCGCTGTGGTGCACCGGCAGGCCGGCCGCGCGCAGCCGCGCCTCGACCTGCGTGGCCAGTTCCGGTGCGCCGGGCGGGTTGTACTGCAGCTGGTAGAGCGCGTCGGGGAAGCCGCCGAAGTCGTGCACCGCCTGGTGCGTGGCCGCGCCCAGCAGCACCGGCTCGCGCGCCAGGCTGTGCGCCGACACGGCGAGGATCGCCTTCGGGCGCGGGTGGTGGGCGTCGAGCGCTGCGCCCAGGCGCTGCAGGAACGGGCCGGTGGCGCCGGGTTCCAGCGCCAGCATCGGCGAGCCGTGGGACAGGAAGATCGCGGGCAGGGTGTTCATGCCCTCATTGCAGCACCCCGCGTGCCCGGCAGGGTTCGCCGGATTTGCACGCAGGGTTCAAGGAATGACCGCCCCTCGGTCGGTGGTTACACCGACCGATCCCCCGGGGGGATGCGGGCCGGCTTGGGGCGGCCCGGCGCTCGGCCCGCCTCTGCGCGAAGCTCCGTCACGGTGCGCCCCGCCACGCCCCAGTTGTCGGTCTCCACCTCGTCGATGATCACGAAGGTCGTCGCCGGGTCCTTGTGCAGCACGCGGACCATCATCTCGGTGGCTTCGGCGATCAGCTGCTGCTTCTGCTGCAGCGTGACGCCTTCACGGGTGACTTCGATGCGGATGAGCGGCATGGCGGTTCACCAGTGCCCGGCGGACTGCCCGCCATCGACGTGCAGGATCTCGCCCGTCACGAACGTCGCCTTCTCCAGGAACAGCACCGCGTCGACGATGTCGCTCATCTCGCCCATCCGGCCCACCGGGTGCAGGCCGCTCAGCGCCGCATGGTTCTCGGGCGGGTGCATCGGCGTCTTGATGATGCCGGGCGAGACCGCGTTGACGCGGATCCCGCGCGACGCGTACTCGATCGCGAGCGCCCGGGTCGCGGCATTCAGCCCGCCCTTGGTGATCGAGGCCAGCACCGCCGGCACGCCGTTGATCGGCTGGTCGACGATGCTCGTCGTGATCTGCACGATGTGCCCGGCGCCCTGCGCCTCCATGCGCCGCACCGCGCGCTGCGTCACGTGGAAGAAGCCGGCCAGGTTGGTCGCGATGTTGGCCGACCAGTCGTCCGCGGTGAACTGCGTGAACGGCTTGGCGGTGAAGATGCCGGCGTTGTTGACCAGCGTGTCGATGCGGCCGAAGCGGTCGACGCCTTCGCTGAAGATGCGCTCGGCGGTCGCCGGGTCGGCGATGTCGCCGGCGATCGCGAGGATGCCGGGGTCGTCGCTGGTGCGGATCGAACGCGAGTTGGCGACCACGCGCCAGCCGGCCTCGCGGTAGGCTTGGACCAGCGCGGCGCCGATGCCGCTGGAAGCGCCGGTGATGACGGCCGTCTTGGGATCGTGTTTCATGGTGAACGGGCTCCTGTGAACAAGAAGGAAAGGACAGGCCTTCACTGTAGGAACCGGGCCCCGGGGGATAAAGGGGGTTCGCTTACCATCTGCCGCTACACGGTGTAATCAATGCGGCCGCTGGGTGCCATGACATGAAACGGCAGTTCGACGATGTGATGCTGGGCAGCATCGAGCTGTTCTGCCTCGCGGCCGAGCACCAGGGCTTCACCGCGGCCGCGACGATCGCGGGCGTGACGCCGGCCGCGGTCAGCCGCTCGATCGGCCGGCTCGAGGAGCGGCTGGGCGCGCGGCTGTTCGTGCGCACGACGCGCCAGATCCGCCTGACCGATGCCGGGCGCTCCTACTTCGAGCGCTGCCGCGCCGCGCTCGACCAGCTGGTCGATGCCGAGCGCGAGGTCGGCGGCCAGCAGGCGCAGGCCTCCGGCACGCTGCGCATCAGCGTGCCCACCACCTACGGCCACCACCGGCTGCTGCCGGTGCTGCCGGCATTCATGCAGGCGCATCCGGACGTGCGGGTCGAGCTGCACGTCAGCAACCGCAACATCGATTTCGGCGGCGAGGGCTTCGACCTCGCGATCCGCGTGCGCGCACCCGACGACTCGACGCTGATCTGCCGGCACCTGGAAGACGCGGAGCTGGTGCTCGTCGCCGCGCCGGACTACCTCGCGCGCCGCGGCACGCCGATGACGCCCGAGGACCTGGCCGGCCACGACTGCATCCAGTTCGAACTGCCGAGCAACGGCCGCCCGATCCCGTGGCTGATCCGCGAGGACGGCCGGGATGTCGAGATGCTCACCACCGGCCGCTACACCTGCGCCGACGACGTGCTGGCCGGCGTGACGCTGGCCCGCCATGGCGCGGGCGTCTTCCAGGCCTACCGCTTCGTCGTCGAAGGCGATCTGGCGGCGGGCCGGCTGACCGAGTTGCTGGCGCCCTTCGGCGGGCGCTCGCGGCCCTACAACCTGCTGTACCCGCATGCGCGGCATGTCCCGCTGAAAGTCCGGGCCTTCGTCGAGTACTTGCTCGAACGCAAGCGCCAATGGGACCATCGGGGCGATCCGCCTTCCTCCCGAAAGAACCCTCGATGACGACTGCCGTTCCCCATCCCGCTTCCGCCTGGAACCTCGCCTGGCGGCAGGCCGCGCGCGACTTCCGCGCCGGCGAGCTGCGGCTGCTGCTGGTCGCGGTGATGCTGGCGGTGGCGGCGCTCAGCGCGGTCGGCTTCTTCGCCGACCGGCTGAATGCCGGCCTCGCGCGCGACGCCCGGCAGATGCTGGGCGGCGACGCGATCGTCGCGAGCGACCAGCCGGCCCCGGCCGACATCGCCGAGCGTGCACGCGGCCTCGGGCTCACGCTCGCGCAGACCGCCACCTTCCCGAGCATGGGCCGTGCGCCCGACGACAAGGGCGGCGCCTCGCGCCTGGTGGCCGTCAAGAGCGTGGCCAGCGGCTACCCGCTGCGCGRCAAGCTGACGCTGGCCGATGCACCGGGCGGTGCGCAGCGCACGGTCGCGAGCGCGCCGGCCGCCGGCACGGTGTGGGTCGATGCCGGCGTGCTCGATGCGCTGCAGCTGAAGGTCGGCGATGCGCTGCTGCTCGGCGATGCCAGCCTGCGCATCGCGTCGATCATCGTGATCGAGCCCGACCGCGGCGCCGGCTTCATCAGCTTCGCGCCGCGCGTGATGCTCAACGAGGCCGACCTGCCTGCCACCGGGCTGGTGCAGCCCGCCAGCCGCGTCACCTACCGCCTGGCCGTGGCCGCGCCGGACGGCCGCGCAGCCGCGCTGCGCGAGTTCGTCAGCTGGACCGAAGCCCAGCTGAAGAGCCGCCAGCTGCGCGGCATGCGCGTCGAGTCGCTCGAGACCGGCCGCCCCGAGATGCGCCAGACGCTGGACCGCGCGCAGAAGTTCCTGAACCTCGTCGCGCTGCTGGCCGCGCTGCTGGCGGCGGTGGCGGTGGGCATCGCGGCGCGCGACTTCGCCGACCGGCACCTCGACGACTGCGCGATGCTGCGCGTGCTCGGCCAGCCGCAGCGCACGATCGCGCTGCAGTACCTGCTCGAGTTCGGCATCGTCGGCGTGCTCGCCAGCGTGGCCGGCGTGCTGCTCGGCTTCGCGGTGCACTACGTGTTCGTCTGGCTGCTCGCCGGGCTGGTCGACAGCGCGTTGCCGGCCGCGAGCGGCTGGCCGGCGCTGTTCGGCATCGGCGTCGGCTTCACGCTGCTGATGGGCTTCGGCCTGCCGCCGGTGCTGCAGCTGGCCCAGGTGCCGCCGCTGCGCGTGATCCGGCGCGATGTCGGCGCGCTGAAGCCGGCCTCGATCGCGGTGCTGGCCGCAGGCGCCATCGGCTTCGCGGCGCTGCTGCTTGCGGTGTCGTCCGACCTGACGCTCGGGCTGATCGCGGTCGGCGGCTTCGCTGCCGCGATTGCGGTGTTCGCGCTGCTGTCGTGGATCGCGGTGCAGCTGCTGCGCCGCGCGGTGCCCGAATCGCGCGCGCCGCGCTGGCTGGTGCTCGCGACGCGGCAGATCGCGGCGCGCCCGGCCTTCGCGGTGCTGCAGGTGTCGGCGCTCAGCGTCGGGCTGCTGGCGCTGATGCTGCTGGTGCTGCTGCGCACCGACCTGATCTCCAGCTGGCGCGCCGCGACGCCGGCCGATGCGCCGAACCGCTTCGTGATCAACATCCAGCCGGAGCAGGGCGAGGCCTTCCAGGCGCGGCTGAAGGCGGCGGGCGTCGCGCGCTACGACTGGTACCCGATGATCCGCGGCCGGCTGGTCGCGGTGAACGGCAAGGCGACCAGCGCCGACGACCTGGTCGACGAGCGCGCCAAGCGCCTGCTCGACCGCGAGTTCAACCTGAGCCACGACGCGAAGCTGCCCGACCACAACACCGTCACTGCCGGCCGCTGGACGCCGGACGAGGCGGGCGGCCTGAGTGTCGAGGAGGGCATCGCCGAGACGCTGCACCTGAAGCTCGGCGACACGCTGCGCTTCGACATCGCCRGCATCGCGGCCGAGGGCAAGGTCACCAGCCTGCGCAAGGTCGACTGGGGCTCGATGCGCGCGAACTTCTTCGTGATGTTCCCGAACGCGCAGATGCCGGACCTGCCGGCCACCTACCTGACGGCGTTCCGCGCGCCGGCGACGCCGGGCTTCGACAACGCGCTGAGCCGCGAATTCCCGAACATCACCGCGGTCGACGTGTCGGCCTCGCTCAGCCAGGTCCAGCAGGTGCTCGACCAGGTGATCCGCGCGGTCGAGTTCCTGTTCGGCTTCACGCTGGCGGCCGGGCTGGTGGTGCTGTTCGCCGCGGTCACCGCCACGCGCGAGGCGCGCGCCCGCGAGTTCGCGGTGATGCGCGCGCTGGGTGCGAGCGCACGGCTGCTCGGCCAGGTGCAGCGCGCCGAGCTGCTGGGCGTCGGCGCTTTGGCGGGTTTCCTGGCGTCGGTGGCGGCTGCCGTGGTCGGCTGGGCGCTCGCGAAGTACGTGTTCCAGTTCAGCTGGAACCCGTCGCCGTGGTTGCCGCTCGGTGGCAGCCTGGCCGGCGCGCTGCTGGCGTTGGCGGCCGGCTGGTGGGGGCTGCGCGAGGTGGTGTCGCGGCCGGTGATCGAGACGCTGCGCCGCGCGGCGGAGTGAGCGGCGGTCAGCGGTTCCGAGGTCACGGATCGCTCGACTTCTCGAGGATCACCGTGAACTTGGTGCTGGCAGGATCGGCGGGGTCGGGCCGCGCGTCGGACTTGGCCCCCGCGCTCACGCGCAGCGATGTGGCGCTGATGCGCTCGATCGTCCACAGCAGGCGGCCGAGCTCCTGTCCGTCGGCACCCACGGTGAAGAAGTCGAGCCACATCGGCGACTTGCTCTCGTTGAGCTGGTAGCGCACCGAGGCACCGGACTCGGCGTGCCCGCCCCAGGTTTCACCGTTCATCTCCAGCGAGGCATAGCCGTCGGCGTCCAGGTGCAGCAGGGCCTTGGCGCCTGTCGAGTCCGTTCCGCGCCACGAGCCGACCAAGTCCGGTGCGACCGTTGTTCTGACGTCGCAGTCCAGTGTCGCGGGGTCGTCCAGGTCCACGAGCGCGGTGGCTCCCGAGACCATCACGAAGGCTCTTGCGGGCTTGCGGCTGAACCACAGAGTCCGCTGTCCGGAGTCGGCGGCGCTGGCCTGGATCCAGCCGAGGGGACTCCACGTCGTCCGGATCCGCACGGCCTTGTCGGCAGGCACTGTGCCGAGCAGTTCGGTGGTCGTCTCCTCGGACTTGGAGAGGAAGGCCTGGACCGTCAAGAACTGCCCGGCATCGAACCCGGCCCTCATGCCGATGCGGTACAAGGCCTGCTCGTCAGCATCCAGGACCAGGATCGCGGCCATCGGTACCCATTGGGGATGGGTCGAGGTCGTGAGGATGCGGAGCGATCCGGTGACGGTGTTGTCGGCATTCGGCGTCTTGATGGGGCAAGACAGGTACATGCCGGGCGAGGCCTTCAGCTCGACGGGAACGGCATGGGACAGCAGCGGAAGCATCAGCAGGGGAATGCCGAGGAGCTTGGTGAGTGTCATTCGAGGCGCGCAGGGGTTGCGGAGGCTGCATTCTCCGCGACGCGGCCGCAGGCTCCGCGCGAGCCGGGTGCGGTTGCGCAGGCTCAGGCGAGCCGGAACACCGACACCGCATCCGCCAGCACACGCGCCTGATCCTTCAGGCTCTCGGCCGCCGCGGCGCTTTCCTCGACCAGCGCCGAGTTCTGCTGCGTCATCTGGTCGAGCTGCGTCACCGCGGCATTGACGTTGCCGATGCCGTCGCGCTGTTCGGACGACGCGGCGGTGATCTCGCCGATGATGTCGCTGACGCGCTGCACCGAGCCGACGATCTCGCCCATCGTCTTGCCCRCATCGGCCACCAGGCGCGAGCCGGCGTCCACGCGGTCGACGCTGGCACCGATCAGGCCCTTGATTTCCTTGGCCGCCTGCGCACTGCGCTGCGCGAGGCTGCGCACCTCGCTCGCGACGACCGCGAAGCCGCGGCCCTGCTCGCCGGCGCGCGCCGCTTCCACCGCCGCATTCAGCGCCAGGATGTTGGTCTGGAACGCGATCCCATCGATCACGCCGATGATGTCGCTGATCTTCTTCGAGCTGGCGTTGATCTCGTCCATCGTCGAGACCACCTGGGCGACCACCGAGCCGCCGCGCGCCGCGACTTCCGCGGCCGATGCGGCCAGCTGGTTGGCATGCAGGGCCGAATCGGCGCTCTGCTTGACGGTGCCGGTCAGCTGCTCCATCGACGAGGCCGCCTGCTGCAGGTTGCTCGCGGTCTGCTCGGTGCGGTGGCTCAGGTCCTGGTTGCCGGTCGCGATCTCGGCGCTGGCCGTCGCGATGTTGTCGGTCGATTGCTTGACCTGCGCGACCAGCGTGCGCAGCGCGTTCTGCATGCCGTCCATCGCGTGCAGCAGCCGGCCGATCTCGTCGTCGCCGCGCGGCTCCACCGCCTGCGACAGGTCGCCCTGCGCGATGCGCTGGGCCAGCCCGCTCGCATGCGCGATCGAGGCGTTGATGCTGCGCACCGTGAGCATGGTCAGCGGCAGCAGTACGGCAAGCGCCAGCAGCACGCCGCCGGCCAGCAGCGCCGACTGCGTGCCGATCGCCTGCTCCACCGCCGCCTGCCCGGCCGCCACGTGCTCGCGCGAGGCGTCGGACAGCACGCCCAGCGTCTTCTCGACCGCCTCGATGTTGTCCTTCAGCTGCCCGGCGTAGGCACCGGCGACGGCGCCGTCGATGGTCGCGCGCTCCAGCTGGTCGATCACCGGCAGCATGCCGTCGTGATACTGCTTCAACTGCTCCAGCGCCGCGGCGACCGCCTTGGCCGGCTCGGCATCCAGGCGCTTGCCCAGGCCGCCCAGCCGCGCCAGCGTCTCGGCATGCGCCTTCGTCCACAAGGCCTTGTTGTCGGTGACCTCGTTGACGTTGTTGAAGTTGATGATCATCTCCTTCTCGAAGCGGCGCAGCCGGCCGAGCGTCGTGCGCAGCTCGCTGATGTCGGAGGCCATGCCGAAGTCGTCGGCCACCAGCGTGCGCACGGTGCCGCGCGTGCCGTGCAGCGCGGCCCAGCCGATGCTGCCGATCAGGCCGAGCAGCAGCAGCGAGAAGCAGGTCGCGAAGTACAGGCGCGAGCGGATCGAGAGGCGGGAGAGGAAGGCCATGGCTCGCGTGACGGCATCAGTGCTTGCTGTCGATCAGGCCCATCTCGGCGCTGGCCATCAGCTCCTCGATGTCCATCAGGATCAGCATGCGGTCGTTGACGCTGGAGATGCCGGTGATGAAGCTGGTGTCGACGGCGGAGGCCATCTCGGGGGCCGGCTTGATCGAGTCGCGCGAGAGCTCGAGCACGTCGCTGACCGAATCGACGACGGCACCGACGACACGGCCGCGCACGTTCAGCACGATGACGACGGTGAAGCTGTTGTAGTCGTTGGAGTCGCAACCCAGCTTCAGGCGCAGGTCGACGATCGGCACGATGACGCCGCGCAGGTTGACCACGCCCTTGATGAAGGCCGGGGAATTGGCGATGCGGGTGGGCGCTTCGTAGGAGCGGATCTCCTGGACCTTCAGGATGTCGATGCCGTATTCCTCGGCGCCGAGGCGGAAGGTGAGGAACTCGCCGCCGGACTGGGCGGCGGTGGCCGCGCGGGCGGCTTCGTGCCGGGCCACGTGGGAGGCTTCGTGGATCATGTCCATGGTGGGGGTCCTGTGCAGAGCTGGAGAACGTTGGGCGGGTACGGTGCCGGTGCTGTGTCTATCGGCCGGCCGGCGGCAGACTGAAGGTCGAGACCACCGACGCAAGGCGTTGGGCCTGGTCGCGCAGGCTCTCGGCGGCGGCGGCCGATTCCTCGACCAGCGCGGCGTTCTGCTGCGTCATCTGGTCGAGTTGAGTGACTGCCGTGTTGATCTGGCCGATGCCGTCGCTCTGCTCGGACGAGGCGGCGGTGATCTCGCCGATGATGTCCGAGACGCGCTGCACCGAGCCGACGATCTCCTGCATCGTCTGGCCGGCGTCGGCCACCAGGCGCGAGCCGGCATCCACCCGCTCGACGCTCGCGCCGATCAGGCTCTTGATTTCCTTCGCGGCGTCGGCCGAGCGGCCGGCCAGGCTGCGCACCTCGCTGGCGACGACCGCGAAGCCGCGGCCCTGCTCGCCGGCACGGGCCGCTTCGACCGCGGCGTTCAGTGCCAGGATGTTGGTCTGGAAGGCGATGCCGTCGATCACGCCGATGATGTCGGCGATCTTCTTCGAGCTGGCATTGATCTCGTTCATCGTCGTGACGACCTGCGAGACCACCGAGCCGCCGCGTGCCGCGACTTCAGCGGCCGACGACGCGAGCTGGTTGGCCTGGCGGGCCGAATCGGCGCTCTGCTTGACGGTGCCGGTCAACTGCTCCATTGACGACGCGGCCTGCTGCAGGTTGCTCGCCGTCTGCTCGGTGCGGGCGCTCAGGTCCTGGTTGCCGGTGGCGATCTCGGTGCTGGCGGTCGAGATGCTGTCGGTGCTCTGGCGCACCTGGCCGACCAGGCGGCCGAGCGATTCCTGCATCGTCTTCAGCGACTGCAGCAGCTCGGCGGCTTCGTCCTGGCCCTGCACGTGGATGTGCTGCGTCAGGTCGCCGGCGCTGATGGCGCGGGCAATCTGCTGGGCCTGCGCGATCGGCTTCGTGACCGAGCGGGTCACGCGCCAGGCCAGCAGCGCGGCCAGCAGCATCGCGCCGGCGCCGCCCAGGCCGAGCGCGAGCATGCCGACGAAGCCGGCGCTGTCCGCCCGCTCCTTGGTGGCCGTCATGCTGTCGCGCTGGCCCTGGATGAGCTTCTCGACGCTGTCGCTGTAGGCCCTGGATGCAGGGAACAGCTTGTCCATCACCTCGGCGGTGACGTCCTCGCCGGCTTCCTTGCGCTTGAGCAGGCTGTTGCGCAGGCCCTGGTAGGCGTCGCGCTGCACGTTCACCGCCTCCAGCAGCCGCTTGTCGGCGTCCGAGGTGGCGATCTCCTGCATGCGCTTCAGGCGCTCGGTCTGCGCGGTCACGACGTCCTTCATCTCGGCGCGCACGCGGGTCTTGATCTGTTCGTCGTTCGCGAAGAACACCACCCAGTTGCGGGCGGTGTTAGACTCGATCGCGCGGCCCCAGCGCTCGGACAGCGAGAGCTTCTCGGAATCGAGCGTGCCGAGCTGCTCCGACAAGGTGCGCATCGTCGAGATGCGATCGAGGCCGAAACCGACAGCCGCGGCGCACAGCAGTGCGATCGAACCGAACCCGACCGCGAGACGCGGACCCAGGCGCATGGCAGACAGCGAGAACATCGCGAACTTCCCTTCTTGTTGGAGCCGCCTCCCAGGCGGCCTGTCGATCGTTCGGAGTGCAGGCCTCAGGCCTGCTGGAGACGGAAACTGCCGACTGCTTGCGCGAGCCGTGCCGCCTGGTCCTTCAGGCTTTCAGCGGCTGCCGTGGACTGTTCGACCAGCGCGGCGTTCTGCTGCGTCATCTGGTCGAGCTGGTTGACGGACTGGTTGACCTGGCCGATGCCATCGCTCTGCTCGGCGGCGGCGGTGCTGATCTCGCCGATGATGTCGCTGACGCGCTGCACCGAGCCGACGATCTCGYTCATSGTCTKGCCSGCRTCGGCCACCAGGCGCGARCCGGCYTCGACGCGGTCGACGCTGGCGCCGATCAGGCCCTTGATYTCCTTGGCGGCGTCGGCGCTGCGCTGCGCGAGGCTGCGCACYTCGCYGGCSACSACCGCGAARCCGCGGCCCTGYTCGCCGGCSCGCGCSGCTTCRACRGCSGCRTTCAGCGCSAGGATGTTGGTCTGGAASGCGATGCCGTCGATCACGCCGATGATGTCGGCGATCTTCTTCGAACTGGCATTGATCTCGTCCATCGTGGTCACGACCTGCGAGACCACCGAGCCGCCGCGTGCCGCGACCTCGGCGGCCGACGAGGCCAGCTGGTTGGCCTGGCGGGCCGAGTCGGCGCTCTGCTTGACGGTGCCGGTGATCTGCTCCATCGACGAGGCCGCGCGCTGCAGGTTGCTCGCCGTCTGTTCGGTGCGGGCGCTCAGGTCCTGGTTGCCGGTCGCGATCTCGCTGCTGGCGGTCGTGATCGAGTCGACCGAGCTGCGCACCGAGCCGATCATCTGCTGGAAGCGCTGGCGCATGCCTTCGACATTGCGGATCAGCTCGCCGATCTCGTCGCGCTGCGCGCTGTGGCAGGGCTGCGTCAGGTCGCCGGCCGCCAGCACCGTGACGGCGCGCGACAGCTCCTGCAGCGGGCGGCCGACCCAGCGCCGCATCATCAGGAACAGCCCGCCGCCGAGCAGCAGCGCGGCGATGCCGAGCAGCGTCGCGAACGGCACGATGGTGGCCCAGTGGGTCTTCATCGCCTCGCTGTCCGACACCTCGGACACCACCCACTGGTTGCCGGCCTTGGCCTTGCGCAGCACGGCCCAGTGGTCGTCGTGCTTGGTCTCGAGCACGGCCCCGCCGTCCTTCGCCCAGCCGCCAGGGGCGGTCTCGAGGCGGGCCAGCAACGCCTTGGCGTCCGGATAGGTCTCCAGCACCTTCTTGCCCTTGGCGCTCGGGTGCACGACGAAGACGGCCTCTTCGGGCGACTTCTTCGGGTCGATCACGTAGACGCCGCCGCTGTCGAAGAAGCGGATGTCGCTCGCGAGCTTGTCGATCGCCGCCTGGAAGGCGGAGGTGTCGAAGCCGATGAACAGGATGCCGATGACCTTGCCGCCGGCGTCCTTGATCGGCTCGTAGCGGGTCATGTAGGGCGTGCCGAACAGCACCGCGCGGCCGGTGTAGGTCTGGCCGGCCATCATCAGGTCATGGGCCGGGTGGCTCGCGCCGAGCATGGTGCCGACGGCGCGCTCGCCGTTTTCCTTCTTCAGCGAGGTGGTGATGCGCTGGAAGTCGTCGCCCTTGCGGGCGAACACGGTGGCCACGCCGCCGCTTTGCTGCGCGAACTCGTCCACCTGCGCGAAGTTGCCGTTCAGCGGCGTGTCGCCGACCTTCAGCGTGGTGCTCGCCTCGTCCAGCGTGAAGGGCTGCTTGAACTCGTTCTTGAAGTTGGCGAAGAACTTCTCGACCAGCACGCGCGAGGTCATGTCGAACGCGTCGATCGAATCGGCGACCGATTGCGTCTTGTCGGCCACCCAGGTGACGATGCGCTCGCGCGAGCGGTCGGCCGCCACCAGGCTCATCGTGGCGCAGATCGCAAACAGGACCACCGACAGGCTCAGCGCCCCGATGATCGAAACCTTGCGCGCGACCGAGCCGCGGCTGTCAAGCGCCGTGTTCATGAAATCCTTGGAGAGAGAAGAGAGGAAAGCCGGGAAACCTCAGGGGCTGTCGATCAGGCCCATCTCGGCGCTGGCCATCAGCGCCTCGATGTCCATCAGGATCAGCATGCGGTCGTTGACGCTGGAGATGCCGGTGATGAAGCTGGTGTCGACGGCGGAGGCCATCTCGGGGGCCGGCTTGATCGAATCGCGCGAGAGCTCGAGCACGTCGCTGACCGAGTCGACGACGGCACCGACGACACGGCCGCGCACGTTCAGCACGATGACGACGGTGAAGCTGTTGTAGTCGTTGGAGTCGCAGCCGAGCTTCAGGCGCAGGTCGACGATCGGGACGATGACGCCGCGCAGGTTGACCACGCCCTTGATGAAGGCGGGGGCGTTGGCGATGCGGGTGGGCGCCTCGTAGGAGCGGATCTCCTGCACTTTCAGGATGTCGATGCCGTATTCCTCGGCGCCGAGGCGGAAGGTGAGGAACTCGCCGCCGGACTGGGCGGCGGTGGCCGCGCGGGCGGCTTCGTGCCGGGCCACGTGGGAGGCTTCGTGGATCATGTCCATGGTGGGTCCTGTCAGGTGCGGAAGACTGCGTTGCCGTCACTATCGGCGCCGCCGGGATGAACTGAAGGGTGGATCAGCGCGTCCCGGGCCGGCCAGATCGGCGGGTCGGAAGGTTTGTCAGAAGGTTTCCCAGTCGTCGCTGGGGGCGGTGGTGGCGAAGGCCGGGCCCGCCACGGGGGCGGGCGCCGGGCTCGGGGCGGTGGCTGCGACTTTCGTCACGACCGGGGCCGGTTTCGCGAGCGGCGATGCCGGAGTTGCCGCGGGGGACCTGGCCTTGGTGACCGGCGTGGCCGTCGCAAGTGCCGGCTTGGCCGTCACGACCGGCTTCGGTGCGGACACGGCGGCCGGCGCGGGCGCCGCATGGATGCCGTGGCTGTCGAGCCGGAAGGTCGCGACGACCGACGCGAGGCGCTGCGCCTGATCGCGCAGGCTCTCGGCGGCGGCGGCCGATTCCTCGACCAGCGCGGCATTCTGTTGCGTCATCTGGTCGAGCTGCGTCACGGCGGTGTTGACCTGCCCGATGCCATCGCTCTGTTCCGACGACGCGGCGGTGATCTCGCCGATGATGTCGCTGACGCGCTGCACCGAGCCGACGATCTCCTGCATCGTCTTGCCGGCGTCCGCCACCAGGCGCGATCCGGAATCCACTTTCTCGACCGAGGCGCCGATCAGCGCCTTGATCTCGCGGGCGGCCTGCGCGCTGCGCTGGGCCAGGCTGCGCACCTCGCCGGCGACGACCGCGAAGCCGCGGCCTTGTTCACCGGCACGGRCCGCTTCGACCGCGGCGTTCAGCGCCAGGATGTTGGTCTGGAAGGCGATGCCGTCGATCACGCCGATGATGTCGCTGATCTTCTTCGACGATGCATTGATCTCGTCCATCGTGGTCACGACCTGCGAGACCACCGAGCCGCCGCGGGCTGCCACTTCAGCGGCCGACGAGGCGAGTTGATTGGCCTGGCGGGCCGAATCGGCGCTCTGCTTGACGGTGCCGGTCAGCTGCTCCATCGACGAGGC
>NZ_JBFUGW010000064.1:0-26429 GCF_056402735.1 Rhizobacter sp. P3_C12 | reverse complement strand
CGGCAATTGCACCCAGACATCGGCGGTGCCCGGCGCGGGAGCCGGTGCTGGTGCTGGTGCTGGCGCGGGCGCGGGTGCGGGTGCGGGTGCGGGTGCGGGTGCGGGTGCGGGTGCGGGTGCGGGTGCGGGTGCGGGTGCGGGTGCGGGCGCTGGTGCTGGTGCTGCGCCTCCTTCGTCGGTCGCACCACCGCAGGCGGCCACCGCGGCGGTCATGAGCAGCGTCAGCACGAAGAGCCGCTGGCGCCGCGCTGCGTTGAGTTGGGCGATGTTCAAGAGGGTGACTCGATGCATGGTGTTGACCCGTTCCTTCAATTCGTTCGCAGAACCAGATCGATGTTCTGCACGAGGGGGGGATAGCTCTGCGGCACGTTCAAGGTCACGAACTCGAGCGTGTTGTCGCCTTGAACGAGGTCGGTCAAGGGAACGTCCAGCATCTGGCTGAGTTGCCCGTGGCTGATGCGCGCGAGCACGCCAAGCTCCTCCGTGGTGAGCTTGCGGTCATGCCAGGCCTTGCCGTTGAAGCGATAGCGCAACACGAACTTCGTCGGGTCGGCACCGAAATCCGCACTGGTCAGGTACCAGGCCGACACCGACAGGCGCGCCGATGTTGCGTTGGTCGTGTCCACGTTGCGCAGGTGCAAGGTTTGCGTCGGTCCGGTGGCCGCGTCAGGCACGCGGTACCCCACGCTGACCACGGGGCCTGAGCGGTTCCACGCATTGGTGCCCGGCGTGAGCGAATCCGCCACTTCGTACTCGCGCCAGTTGGTGATGACGGGGCCGTCGAAGCCCACGTTGTCCCAGCGCGTGACCCAGGCGTCCATGTCGGCGTGGCTCACGCTGTAGGTCGGGCTGTACTTCAGGCTGGCATGGTTGTGCGTGCTGATGGACACATAACCGCGCGAGAACGGCAGGCTCACCGGTGCGCCGTACACCAGCACGGCATTCCCGAAAGAGACCCCGTTCGCCGAGGCGGGCGTGGCCCAGACCTCGACGTTCTGCTGCGAGACCCGCAGCTCGAAGTGATTCAGATGGTCGCGCTGCGTGGGGATGCAGGGCGCCGACTGCGAGGGCACCAGCGCGGTCGGCTGGTAGTTCCTGTAGACCAGCAGCATGCGCAGGCCGACGCCGGGCGCCCCGGCATTGATGCAGCCGTTCTGGAACTGCAGCTCGAGGCCGTTTCTCGGCACGGCGGCATCCTCGTCGTTGTCGAAGTCGAGCGCGAACGTCGGCACATTCGTCGGGTCTTCGACCACTTCGACGGACGTCCAGCCGATCAAGCCGCTTTCGACGGTGGCATCGACATCGAACACGATCTTGCCGGTGCGCCCCGCAAAGTCGAAAGGCTGGCGAATGCGGTAGGAGTTCTGACCGTAGTTCTGCGCGCCAACGGCCACCATCAGATGGGGGCTGGCGATGGCAGTGGTTGCGTCGCACACCAGTGCGTCGTTGGGGGGCAAGACCTGGGCCGGCAATCCGCCACGGCATGGCCTGATCGTGGCAGGCCCGATGCCGGTGGCCACGCCATTGCCGCTGGGAAGCTGCGGGGCCGCCCGCCCTGCACTCCACCGCCCCGCGTCGAGCTCGCCGGCACGGCCTTGGTTGTCGGACGGCGCGTCGAAGGTCGCGCAGAACGCGGCAGATGACAGGCCGCAGCCCGGGCCGCCCGACGGAGCCGGTGCCGGTGCCGGTGCCGGTGCCGGAGCAGGTGCCGGAGCAGGTGCAGGTGCAGGAGAAGGTGCTGGTGCTGGTGCTGGAGCCGGAGTTGGTGCAGGTGCGGGAGGGGCGTCATCGTCTCCGCCGCACGCTGCCAAGGCAGTCGTCAGAACGAGTGAGAACAGCAAATTGGTTCTGGCGAAGTCGGGGCCGTGCATGTACGCGCTCCTGGTCAAGGGTCAAGGTTCGTGCGGCGGTCGCCGGCAGGGCCTGCCGCGTGTCGATGCCGGTGGGTCTCTCAATCGTTGCGGTAATCCCAGGCGTAGCGCTTGAGAGCGTCGGCGTTCACCACGGTGCTGCCGTCGCAGACCATGCGAGTCGTGTAGAAGGCCTTGTCCTGTGGGTTGTAGGTGCTCGCGTACCACCAGTAGTCGTTCGGCACGGGCGGCGTCACCTGCCGCCAACTCGCGCCCTGGTTGTTCGAGACCAGCATGCCCGCCGGGCCGCGCATCGCGATGCGCCGGTCGGGCAGCTCGATGGGTTTCATGCCATAGACGATGCCGCCCGGCGTGACGACATGCCACGTGGCACCGTCGTCGGTGCTGCGCACCAGGCCACTCGTGTCGCGCGCGGCCCAGTAGAGCGAGCCGTCCGAGTGCTTGAGCGGCTTGGCGCCGCCGCCGCCATCGGCCACCTTGGTCCAGTGGGCACCCTTGTCGGTCGTGCGATAGATCTGGTTGTTGGCCGTTCCTATGAGGAAGGTGCTCGCGTTGACCACGTGCGGGTAGCTGGAATGGCCGGAATTCGGCGGCAGGTTCGCGCCGATGTTGGTCCAGTGGAGGCCGCCGTCGGCCGAGTACTGGACCTCCTGGACCTGTTCATGGCCGCCCACCAGGATGGTCTTGCGGTCGGGATCCGAAAAGTCGACGGCGATGCCGTCGTTCTGCGGGAAGTCGGCGAGCTTCTCGAAGGTGTTGCCGTCGTTGCGCGTTCTGAACGGCGTGCCGAAGCGCACCCCGGAGAGCCACCAGGTGTGGCCGTCCTGGGGGTCGAACATCACATCGGACAGGCCGGAGCTGAAGTCGGCAGAGCCCACGCCCGTGCCCAGCTTCGACCACGATGCCCCACCATCAGTGCTCGTGAACACGCCGCGTTTCACGACACCGACGATGAGCAGGTTTTCGCCGGGCTTCGTGGTGACGTAGGGGATCGTGCCGCAATCGGAAGGCGTGCCCGCCAGGTTGCCGGTGGCATGGGTCCAGCTTCCGCCCGGGGCTGGCGCTGGCGCTGGCGCTGGTGCTGGTGCTGGTGCTGGTGCTGGTGCAGGCGCAGGCGCAGGTGCGGGCGCGGGCGCGGGCGCGGAGTTGACCCCGTCGTTCCCGCCGCCACAGCCGGCCAGAACCGCGGTCACCAGCAAGTTCAACGGGAGAAGTCGATGGCGCGCCACGTGTGGCTGATTTGAATTGTTCATCTTGTCTGTATGACCAGATCGATGTTCTGCACGAAGGGTGGGTAGCCTTGGGGCACGTTCGAGGTCACGAACTCGAGCGTGTTCTCGCCTTGCACGAGGTCGGCCAACGGAACGTCCAGCATCTGCCCGATCTGCCCGTTGCCCTCGGCGAGCACGCCAAGCTCTCCTGCGGTGAGCAGGCGGTCGCGCCACTCTTTTCCGTTGAATCGGTAGCGCAGCACGAACTTCGGCGGGTCGGCGCCGAACGCCACGCTGGTCAAGTACCAGGCCGACACCGCCAGGCGTGCCGATACCGCGGTGGTCGTGTCCACGTCGTGCAGGCGCAGGGTCTGCGCCGGGCCATGGGCCGCGTCGCTCACCAGGTAGCCCACGCTGACCGCCGGGCCGGGGCGGTCTGCCGCGTAGTTGCCGGGCGTGAGCGAATCGGCCACTTCGTGCTCGCGCCAGTTGGCGACCACGGGGCCGTCAAATCCCACGTTGTCCCACCGCGTGACCCAGGCGTCCATCGCGTGGTTGGTGCTGTATTTCAGGCTGGCATGGTTGTGCGTGGTGATGGACACGTAGCCGCGCGAGAACGGAAGGCCCACAGCCGTGCTGTGCATCAGCACGGCGCTCTCAAAGCTTCGCCCATCTGCCGAAGCGGGCGTGGCCCAGACCTCGACGCTTTGCTGCGACAGGCGCACTTCGAAGTGATTGAGATGGTCGCGCTGCGTGGGAACGCAAGGCGCTGACGGGGGTGGCCAATGCGAGGTCGGCCTGTAGTCGGTGTAGACCTGCACCACGCGCAGGGAAACACCTGGCGCGGCCGTGCTGGTGGTGCAGTTGTTCTGGAACTGCAATTCGACGGCGTTTCTGGGGACGGCACCACTTTCGTCGTTGCCGCTTGCGAGCATGAAGGTCGGCGCATTGGTCGGGTCCTCAGTCACCTCGAGCGATACCCAGCCGATCAAGCCGCTTTCAACGGTGGCATCGGCATCGAACACGATCTTTCCGGTGCGCTGCGAGAAGTCGAAGGGCTGGCGAATGCGGTAGGAGTTCTGCCCGTAGTTCTGCGCACCCACCGCCACCATCAGGTGAGGGCTGCCAACAGCGCCGTTGGCATCGCAGACCAAGGTGTCCGAGGGAGGGAAAACCTGGTTGGGCAGCCCGGCCCGGCAGGGCCTGAGGGTGGCGAGGCCGATGGGCGTGGCTTCGCCGGCGCCGCTGTTCAGCGAGGGAGCCAACCGGCTTCCACTCCAGCGTGTCGAATCGAGCTCTCCCGCACGGCCACGATTCACGGATGGCGCATCGAAGGTGTCGCAGAACGCAGCAGAGGGCAAGCCGCATCCTGCGGAGCCGGTGGGAGCGGGAGCGGGAGCGGGAGCGGGCGCAGGTGCAGGCGCTGGTGCGGGACCTTCACTGCCACCGCATGCCGCGACGCTTGCCATCAACAGCAGGCAGACGGACGCACTGGGCAGCTGGTGAGTGGCTCGAGGTTTCATCGTGTCGTGGAATCGATTGCAGACGTGACAAAAAAAAGGGCGTGCCCAGGGTGGTCGAGGTGTGTTTCATGCCCGATCACGGCTCAGTTCTGAATCCGTATCGGCATCGGGTAATAGGCACCCGAGAGAACGCTCAGGTCGAAGTGATGCGTTTCGTCGCCGTAGTTGGGGTGGCTCTTCAGGCCCGACGGCGTGGTGGCCTGGACGAACAGCTCGTAGTCGCCGTTGGCGAATTTGCGCGAATCAAGATTCAGCAGGTACCGGCCCTGGGGCGCCGGGGCATCGACGGCCGTGTCGAGCGACAACACCAGCTCGCCGGGCCCGGTCCCGGTGCCGACCTTGCGCAAGAACACCTCGAGCTTCGCAATGCCGGCCACGCCACCGGTGGTGAACAACTCGTCGCTGATCACGGGAACCTTCATCCACTGCGGCGCCCACCCGGCCCAGCTGGCGTTGCCAACCTCGATGTTGAGCGGCGCCACGCCGTTGACCGCAATGCGCGTGACGTCGGTGGCACCCAGGGCCTGGCCCGGGCCGACCTCGGTGCCGGCGATGCTCTGGAACCGCACGGGCGGCCCCATGCGCGGCAGCTCCGAATGCAGCGGGAAACGGTGGATCGCCGAAGGCGGTGTATAGGCCGGTGCGGTGCCTTGGGGATACAACACCTCGACGTGCACGTTCAGCAGGCCGGAGATCTGCACATTGAACTGGAATGTGTTGTCGCCCACCACCAGCGGCGATGCGCCGCCCCGGACCAGATCGCCCAGCTTGATCCTTTGCGTGAAGGGCTGGTGAAAGTCGTCCGAGAGCGCCGGATTGCGCGAATTGTTGGGCTTCGGCGGCATCGGGAAGCTGGCCCCGCCGTTGACCTTGACGAAGTCGCCGGCAGCGACGGTCACCGGCGAGTAATCACCCGATTGCTGCGTGTAGACCAACCAGGCCTCGGCCGTGCCCGCTGCGGTCGGGCGCAGGTCGTCGGGGATCTTGACGGTGAAGGTGCGCGGTGCTTCGCGCGTGGCCTTTTGATAGTCCGTGCCCTGGATGCGGGTCACGTAGTTGTGCACCTCGCGCGAGTCGACCACCGGCCCGTCGAAGCCGAAGTTGTCCCAGTGGTGCAGGTAGTAATAGACGTTGTCCTTCGGCGTGTTGTAGCCAAAGTCCACCCACAGCAATTCATAGTCGGCCGGCGGCAGGCTGTAGGGCGCATAGCTCGCATTGATGACGCTGAGGCCGTCGATGTAGACCTGGATGTCGCCGGTGCCCACGCGCACGTCGAAACTGCGACGCACGTTCGTGAACGCCTGGCGCCCGACCTGGTCCATGGCGACCTTGGCGATGTTGTGCAAGACGCCCTGCATGTCCATCATGCTGACGCTGAACTCCTCACCGGCGGCTCGCAGGCGCAGGATGCCCGCCGGCAGCCCCAGGTCGCCCTCCTGGTCGAAGAAGCTCGCGTGGCCCGTCAGTTCGGTGGGCACGGGGTTGAGATCGAGGTACCACACCGAGCGATTGCTCAGCGGCGAGTCCATGTCGAAGACGATGCGGCGATGGGCACCCTGCTCGATGCGGATCTTCTTGCGGAACCTCTGCGCGGTCTGTGAGCGGTCTCCGGCGCTGACCCAGTCGGGCAAGGTGCCCTGCACGGTGTGCGCATGGAATTGATCGTTGACGAAGAACAGATTGAAGCGCGGGTCGGTGGACACCATCTGCGCGTTGTTCCAGTTCTTCTCGTCGGCGGCGCCCAGCGGAAGATTGAAGTCGTCGAAATGGGTCAGGCTCGCGCGCAGCGCATTGACTCGCGTGGCGTCACCGCCGTTGAACGCGATCTCCGTGGCATTGCTGGTGATCTTGCCTCGTGCGCTCAGGCGCTGCACACGCACCTGGTAGGCGCGGTCGTTGTCCAGCGGCTGGATCTGCACGCGGCGATTGGCGGTGACGAGCCACTTGGCACCCGCCGGCAGTTCCAGCTTGCTCACCGGCGCAGCGGCGGCACTGGGTGAGCCGGTGACCGTGGCCCACGCCGTCGATGCCAGTGAAGAGAGCCGGCTCGTTGCCGAGGTTGATGCAGATGCCGCACGCTTCTTTTCGTTCAGCGCGCGCGCGAGCGGGCTGTCCGGACTCAGGCACAGCCCTTCGGAATCCACGTCGGACAGGATCTGCGCCTTCGCCGAGGCTGCGCTCGCCGTTTGCGGCCACCACACCACCAGGAAGCCCGCGTCGTCGTCGGACGATCCGGACATGGTCCAGAACTGGCCCACCAGGTCATTGGCCTGGTAGTCCATCTCGACCGTCGCGACCCGGTCGTCGCGGTACACGCGAACGACCGGTGCGACGGCCAGCGGGCCAGAAGGCGCCGGCGCGGGGSTCGGCGATGGGGCGGGGACCGGTGGAGCTGGCGCTGGGGCCGGGCCCGGTGCAGGCGCGGGCGCCGGACTGGGGGCCGGTGCGGGTGAAGGAGAAGGGCCCGGTGCAGGTGCAGGTGCCGGTGCCGGCGCAGGGACCGGACCCGGTGCAGGCGCACCACCGACGGGCCCGTTGCCTTCGGCCCCTCCCCCACCACAGGCTGCCAGTGCCACTGCGGTCAAGAGACAAAGAAGTTGGTTCTGTCTGGTGGCTGTCAGCGACTTCATGGATGGTTCTCCTCCGGGTGTTCTGTGACTGAGCGCTCGGGCCCTTGAAGGGCTCTGGGAGTCTGCGCAGCGGCGATTCCAATTGATTCCAATATATTGACTAACACGCGTTAGGAAATAACTAACTCGTGTCAGATGTGTACGTCTGTCACCGTCCAGCGAGTGCCGAGGAGCACACCGTGCACTGGCGCTGCTGCCCTTGATGGGCTCTTGGCGATCAGGGGAGCGCTTGGGACAGGGCCGGGCGTGGCACGCAAGCGCGCAGGGTTGCGCGCTGAGCCGGAATCGGATCAAGCCGCATGCGGAAGCTGCAGGTCGAGGGCCGGGACGCGGCGTTGCAATGCGTTACCTTGGCTGTCGAACAGATGCAGTGCAGCGGCGGGCAACGCAATCGCCAGCAGCTGGCCCGCCTCGGCATGGGCATGGCCGGGAGCCTTGACAACCAGCGGCTCGTTGGCGACGCTGGTGTGGAGGTAGAGGTAGGTCGACTCGCCGAGCCGCTCCTGCCACTGCACCTGGCGCACGACGTGCTGTGTGGCGGTGCCGAGCTCGGCATGCTCGGGGCGCAGGCCGACCGTGACGGCCTGCCCGGGCTGCAACGCGCTGGCATCGACCAGCACATCGATTTCTTCGCTGCTGTTCAGGCGCACGCGCGCGCGGTCGGCGCGGCCCTCCACCAGCACGCCGGGCAGGAAGTTCATCTTCGGCGAACCCATGAAGCCGGCGACGAAGGTGTTGCGCGGGCTGTGATACAGCTCGAGCGGCGTGCCGCATTGCGCCACGCTGCCTTCGCGTGCCACCGCGTCGCCGGTATTGAGCAGCAGGATGCGGTCTGCCAGCGTCATGGCCTCGACCTGGTCGTGCGTGACGTAGACCGTGCTCGCGCGGCCGAAATCGCGATGGATCTTCGCGATCTCGAATCGCGTCTGCACGCGCAGCGCAGCGTCGAGGTTCGACAAGGGTTCATCGAACAGGAACACGCCTGGTTCGCGCACGATGGCGCGGCCGATCGCGACGCGCTGGCGCTGCCCGCCGGAAAGCGCCTTGGGTTTGCGGTCGAGCAGGTGTTCGAGCTGCAGCACGCGGGCGGCCTGCAGCACCTTGGCGTGGATCGTCGCCTTGTCGAGCCTGGCCAGGCGCATGCCGAAAGCCACGTTGTCGTAGACGGTCAGGTGGGGAAACAGCGCGTAGCTCTGGAACACCATCGCCACACCCCGGCCCGCCGGCGGCACGTCGTTCATGCGATGCCCACCGATCAGCAAGTCGCCGGCACTGATCTCCTCCAGCCCCGCGATCATCCGCAGCAGCGTCGACTTGCCGCAACCCGACGGTCCGACGAAGACGCAGAATTCGCCCTGCGCGACGTGCAGGCTCACGTCGCGGAGCACGTCCGCGCCAGCGCCGTAGGTCTTGGAGACCGATTGAAGCTCGATGCCGGCCATGCAGGCGCTCCTGTCAGTTCTTCACGAGCTGGTTGGCCTGCGCGTTGGCTGCCTTCAGCGCTGAAGCCGCATCTGCCTTGCCGATGAGCACCGATTCGATGGCCCCGGTCATCACGTCGTTGATCTCCGAACCGCGGTCGGCGATCGGGGTGAGGAAGGTCCTGGACTGCGCCATCGTCAGAAAGGCCGATGAGTCGACGCCCTTCTTCTGCTGTGCTTCGATCGCCTTTTCGGCCATGCCCTTGATGGCCGGAAAGACCACGCCGTAGTTCGCGACCACCCCCTGGCAGTCGGCCGAGCCGAGGTACTTGACCCACTTCCAGGCTTCTTCCTTGACCTTGGAGCCGGCCCAGATCGAATCTGCCAGGCCGTTGAACATCGTGGCGCGCGTGCCCGTCGGTCCCGGGGGCAGCGGCACCCACGCATGCTCGAACTTCGCGTTGTCCCGGAAGTACGTGATCATCCACGAGCCCTGCGGCACGATCGCCGCCTTCTTGCCGACGAACATCGCGTCCGCACCGAGCGATTTGGCGTTCTCGAAGCTGGCCGAGAGACCCTTGCCCGGCAACCCGGCGAGATAGGTCATCGTTTCTGCAAGCTTGGGGTCGTCGTAGTAGAACTTCGCATCCCAGGGCTTGTCCTGGAACTTGAAGCCGTTCGACACCGCGAAGTGGCTCCACTGGATCTGCCCCATCATGCCGCCGCTTTCGGAGGTCTGATRGCCGTAGACGCTGACGTTCTTCTTGTCGAACTTCGGGCTGGTCGCGTTGTTGCCGGCGGCGTCCACCGTCAGCCGGCGCACGACCTGCTCGAAGCTGCCGCCGTCCTTGGGGTTCCACGCCATGGACTGCAGTTCGGCCAGCGTCACGCCGGCCTTCTTCGCCTGCTCCATGTTGACGATGAAGCCGATCGTGTCCCAGTCCTTGGGCAGGCCATATTGCTTGCCGTCGCGGCCCCAGATCTCATACAGCCCGCCGGCGTAGATGCCGGTGTCGAGCTTGTCGCGCTTGATGAAGGGCGTGAGGTCGACAAGCTGCTTGTTGATGACGAACTCGGGATACTTGGCCAGGTGGTCGGTGAACACGTCGGGCGCTGTACCGGACACAAAACCGGTGGAGATCGCAGTCCAGTACTCGCCCCAGCCCGACTGCGTGATCCTGATCGTGGTACCAGCGTTCTTCTTCTGGAAGTCTGCGGCGCATTGCTGGTAGGCCGGCAGCTGGTTGGAATCCCACAGCATGTACCTGACTTCGGCGGCTTGAGCCGCGCCGGCTGCCAGTGCGCTGACTGCGACGAACAGGGGAATGGCCTTGATCGACATGGGTTGTCTCCGATGCATTTTGTGAAGTGGCGGGGGAACGGGATGCACGGGGCGCTTCATTTGCCGCCGCTGAACTGAACCGACTCGACGACGCGGCGCCCGAAGACGACCAGCAGCACGAGACTGGGCAACACGCTGATGGCGGTGGCGGCCATCAGGCCGGTCCAGTCGGGCTGGCCTTGCGGGGTCTGGGATTTGAAGGTCTGCAGCGCCACCGGCAGCACCTGCTGCGTTCCGTCCTTCGCCACGAGGTACGGCCAGAAGAACTCGTTCCACATGTTGATGCCGGTGAGCATCGCGATCGTCGCGAGCGGCGTGATCGACAGCGGCAGCACGACGCGCGTGAAGATGTAGAGGTACGAAGCACCGTCCAGGAGCGCAGCCTCTTCCAGATCGCGCGGAATCGAAAGGAAGGACTGCCTGAGGAAGAACACGGAGAAGCCCTGCATCAGGCAGAACGGGGCCACCATGCCGGCCATCGTGTTCAGCCAGCCCAGGTCCTTGATCAGGATGAAGTTCGGGATGAAGGTCACGACGCCCGGCACCATCATCGAACCGATGAAGAGCGCGAACAGCAGCCTGCTGCCCGGGAAGCGCAGGCGAGCGAAGGCGTAGGCCGCCATGGCCCCGGAGGTGGTCTGCAGCACGACGATGATCGCGGTGAAGAGCGCCGAGTTGGCGAGTGCGCGCGCGAAGTTGATGTCAGCGCCCGAACCGCCGACGGCCAGGCTCTCCTCGGTGCTGAGCAGGCTCAGCACGCGCTTGAAGTTGAGCAGCGTCGGGTCGCTGGGCAGCAATTGCGTCGACTGCGTGAACACCTCGCCCGGATGCATCAACGCGGTCTTCAGCATCATCCACAGCGGCATCAGCGTGACGCCGAGCATCACGAGAAGCAGGCCCCAGGCCAGCAGGCGGCCGGGGGACACGAGCCTGCGGGGCAGGCCCGGGATGACGAACGCGCTCATGGTGTGCGGCTCACGCCAGGTCGTGTTCGGAGGCGCGCAAGACACGCATCTGAACCACCGTGTAGGCCAGCATCACCAGGCACAGCGTCATCGACATGGCCGACGCATAGCCCATCTTGTAGAAGCTGAAGGCGTTCTGCACGATGTAGTGCACGATCACGCGGGTCGAATCGAGCGGCCCTCCGTTGGTCGTGACGGCGATCGTGTCGAAGATCTGGAACGAGCCGGTGACGCTCGTGACCAGCACGAACACCATGACGGGGCGCAGCAGCGGCAGCGTGACGCGCCAGAACATCTGCCATTCGGACGCGCCTTCCAGGGCGGCAGCTTCGTACAGGTAGCGGGGGATGTTCTGCATGCCGGCGAGAAAGAGCATCGCCACCAGGCCCATGTGGCGCCAGATGTTGACCGCCGCCACGGTCAGCAGGGCCTGGTCCACGCCACCGAAGAAGGGTTGGCGCTCGAAGCCCAGGCCGGTGATCACCGAGTTCACCCACCCCAGGATCGGGTCGAGCATCCACAGCCACATCATGGCCACCAACACGTTCGACAGGAGGTACGGCAAGAGCACCACCGACTTGACGAACAACGAGCGTGACAAGCGCTCCATCGCTACCGCGAGGAACAGGCCCAACACCGTCTGCAGGGGGATGTTCAGCAGCACGTAGCAGGCGGAGACCTTCATGCCCTGCCAGAACCTGCCGTCTTCGAGCATGCGGGCGTAGTTGCCCCAGCCGATGAACTTCGGCTCGCGCAGCAGGTTCCAGTCCGTGAAACTGATTTCGATCGCACGCAGCGTCGGCCACGCGTAGAACACCAGGAAACCAATCAGGGCCGGCAGCACGAGCCCCCACGCGGTCAGCGTTTCGGCGCGGCGCATGGCACCGAGCCCATGCGGTCTACCGCGCTGGAGGATGGCCGGCCGCCGGGATGCGAGGGATGACGCTGTGGTGTTCATCAGGCCTTCAACGGCTGACGCGGATGGGGTGGGCGCATCGTAGTTGGTTCGACGGCAACTCCGATCTGGTGAATACACCTAACTAACGCGAGTTAGAGTAAAACTAACTCGTGTCAGACTGCATGCGAATACGCTATGCGACAACCAAGGGGATTCCTCTCATGACCCAACGCCGTCTGAAAATCGTGCTGATTGGCGCAGGCAGCATCGTCTTCACCCGAAACCTGCTGGGTGACATCCTTTCCTATCCCGAACTTGCGAGCTGCGAGTTCGCGTTGCACGACATCGACGAGCATCGCCTGGCCCTGGCCACGCAGGTGGCGCGTCGCATGGCGGAGGCGCTCGGCGCGACACCGCAGATCAGCGCGACCACCGACCGCCGCCGGGCGCTCGAAGGCGCGCGCTTCGTCATCAGCACGATCCAGGTCGGCGGCTATCGCCCGGCCACGGTGACCGATTTCGAGATCCCGAAGAAGTACGGATTGCGCCAGACCATCGGCGACACGCTGGGCATCGGCGGCATCATGCGCGGCTTGCGCACGATCCCTGTCCAGCTCGACATGCTGCGTGACATGGAAGACGTGTGCGCCGACGGTGCGATCCACCTGAACTACGTCAACCCGATGGCGATGATCACCTGGGCCCTGAACCGGGTGTCGACCCGCATCCCGACCGTCGGGCTGTGCCACAGCGTGCAACACACGGCGCAGGAACTGGCTGCCGACCTCGGCCTGCCCCTGGATGAGATCAACTACACCTGCGCCGGCATCAACCACATGGCGTTCTACCTGCGCTTCGAGCGCAACGGTGAAGACCTGATGCCCAGGCTGCGACAGATCGGAGCCGAGGGCCGCATGCCGGAATGGAATCGCGTCCGCTACGAGATGCTGCGCCAGCTCGGCTACTTCCCGACGGAGTCCAGCGAGCACTTCAGCGAGTACGTGCCCTGGTTCATCAAGGAGGGCCGCGAAGAACTGCTGGCCCACTACAACATTCCGCTCGATGAGTACCCCGGTCGCTGCCAGGTCTTCGAGCATGCCTGGCCCTACATCGAACGCGAACTCGAGGCCCCCGGCTCGCAGGATGTGCGCGAACTGCGCGAGGAGTTGGGCGCGGCCAGGATCCACGTGATGCCGCGCGAGCTGAACCATGCGGAGCGTCTGCTCGAAGGCCTGAACACGGTCGAGAGGTCGGTCGAATACGGCGGCACGATCATTCACGCGATGGTCAGCGGTGAGCCGCGGGTGGTGTATGGCAACGTGCCGAATCACCACCTCATCGACAACCTGCCCGATGGTTGCGCGGTCGAAGTGCCGTGCGTGGTCGACGCCAACGGCGTGCGCCCGACCCGCATCGGGGCGCTGCCGGTGCAGCTGGGCGCCTTGATGCGGACCAACGTGAACRTGCAGGAGCTGGTCGTCGAGTCGGTCTTGAAGCAGGACCGCGAGCATGTGTACCATGCTGCGATGCTCGACCCCCATACGGCCGCAGTGCTCGATCTGGCGCAGATTCGAGCGATGGTCGACGAGCTGCTGGCAGCGCACGGCGCGTTGATGCCCGACTACCTGCGCACCTGAACCTTTGTCGCTCCCCGGACCCTGCCCATGCCCCACGTCGCCAAGAACCCTCCCACGAGCAGCGAGGTAGCTCGCCGTGCAGGGGTGTCGCGCACGACCGTTTCGTTCGTGCTGAACAACGTGCTGGATCAGGGCATCAGCGACGCCACCCGGAAACGCGTGCTCGCAGCCGCACGCGAGATGGGCTACGAGCCCAACGCGGCGGCCCGCACGCTCGCGCGGGGCACGGCGGGAACGGTCGGGCTCGTGATTCCCAAGGCTTCGCATCTGTATGTCGACTCGTTTCTGGGCCAGTTGATCGCGACCATCAACGAGGAATGCCATCGACACGGATTGAAGCTGCTGATCGAATCGACGGAAGACGAGGGCCGCGAGCCCGGGGCTTTCGTCAACCTGGTGAGCAGCCGGCGCATCGACGGGCTCATCGTCGTCAATCTGCGCACGGCCGACCAGGAGCACCTGCTGCGATTGCGCGATGCGCGCGTTCCCCTGGTCGTGCTGGGAAGCGGGGTGCCTGATTTCCAGGGGTTCTGCACGACCGGCCACGACACCGGCAAGTCGGCGCAAACCGCGGTCAAGCACCTGCTCGGCCTGGGACATCGACGCATCGCCTACGTCAGCTTTGCGCAGCCCGAGTACCACACGGTCCACCAGCGCGAACAGGGCTGGCGCGACGCACTCAGCGCGCAGGGTGTCGACGCCGATCCCGAGTGGGTGGAATACGGTGACATCACCGCACACAGCGGCTACCTCGCCACGCAGCGCCTGATTGCGCGAGGCCACGAGTTCACTGCCCTGTTCGCTGGCAACGACATGATTGCATTCGGTGCCATCAAGGCCTTGAACGAAGCCGGATTCCGCATTCCCGAGGACATCGCGCTGGTCGGCTACGACGACATTCCGCTGGCCGCGTTCGCCGTGCCTGCACTGACCACCATGCGCGCAGATCCCATCGGGCACGGCCAGGATGCCATGCAGTTGCTGCTCGCGCAGCTGCACCATCAGGCAGGGGCTGTTCCATCACACGCCGAGCGCGAATCCGAACTCGTGATCCGTGTGTCGTGTGGCGCACAGCTGCCGGGCAGGAACCAGGCCTGAAGTTCGTCAGCATCCACCCTCCCGCCTCGGCGTCCACGCCGACGGGCGCCTGGCGCAGTTCACCCCGCTGCCGCATACTCCGCCGCAAAAGCAGGGAGAGAGCGTGGCCGCTGCGACCGTCAATCGCGACAGAAGGTCCATCCGAAGTGCGTTGGTCTTCCGCATTTCGGCATTGGCCGTGGCCGTCCTGCTCGTCTTTGCGCTCAGCGCTTTCTACGTCATCGTCAGGCCTGCCGTGGGCCAGCTGGCCCATTCACAGCTGCAGCAGGCCGCAGCCGAACTCGATGGCCGCGCCCAGCAGCTCCTGGGTACCGTAGAGACGACCTTGCGCACCTCCAGGGATTGGGGGCGCCATGGCAGCGCGAGCCTGGACGACCTGTCCCGCTTCAACGAGTTCTTCTTCTCGGTGATCGCCAACCACGGCGAGATCAGCTCGGTGCTGCTCGCCAGCGAGACCGGCCGCGAGATCCTGCTGCTGCGCAATGCCGACGGCACCTGGGTCAACCGCCTGACCAACCCCGACCAGTGGGGCAAGACCGCCTACTGGCTGCATTGGGACCAGCAACAGCGCTTGACCAGGATCGAAGCGCGCGAGCTCGACTACGACGCCCGCCAACGCCCCTGGTTCACGGCCGCGATGGCGCTCCCCGATGGCGACAAGGTGGCGTGGACGGCGCCGTACATCTTCTTCACCACCCGCGAGCCCGGCATCACGGCCGCTGCCCGCTGGACGGCTGCCGATGGCCACCGCTTCGTCATCAGCCACGACGTGCGCCTGCTCGACCTCTCGCGCTTCACCACCCGCGTGGTCGCGGGCCGCAACGGCATGGCCGCCATCCTTCATCCGGATGGCCGCGTGATGGGGCTGCCGCGCGGCGACCGGTTCGCCTCCGACGAGGGCATCCGCTCCAGCGTGCTGCAAGACGTGGCGCAGCTCGGCGTGGCCCCGCTCGCCGATGCACTCCAGGCGTGGCGGGCTGCCGATGAGCGGCAAGACCTGCGCTACCCAAGCCAGGGCGAGCACTGGTACGCGCTCGTGCGGCGCAGCGTCATCGGCCAGAACCAGGTGCTGCTGGCCGTCGCGGCGCCGGAGGCCGATTTCGTCCCCGACAAAGGGGCCAGCGCCGCCATGCTGCTGCTGCTCGGCGCGCTGGCCGTGGCCAGCGGCACGGCACTCGCCACGCGCATCGCACGCCAGTTCGCACGGCCGCTGGAGCAACTGTCGGAAGAAAGCAGCCGCATCGGCCAGCTGCAACTGGCACAGCCGGTTCAGGTGGCCACGCCGTGGCGCGAGGTGGCCCAGCTGGCCCAGGCACAGGAGTCGATGCGGCAGCGGCTGCTGTCGGCAACGCACGATCTCGCGCAGGCGAACGCCACGCTGGAAGGCGAAGTCGCGCATCGCACCGAAGCGCTCGAGGCCAAGCTCGCCGAGCTCCACCACGAGCGCGAGCGCCTGCGCCGCATCCTGGAAACCGCCCCGGTGGGCGTGGCCATTTCCGTGGAGGGAACGGTGCGGTTCGCCAACCCGCGCACCCATGAGCTCATCCGGCTGACGGGAACGAACCAGCCGGACACCTACGCCGACCCGGCCGACCGCGACCGCATGATGGCGATGCTTCAGAAAGACGGCATCGTCCGGAACTACGAGCTGCGGATGAACGGCCCCGACGGCCTGGCGCGCGACATCCTGGCCACCTACCTGCCCACCGAGTACGAGGGCAAGGCCGGCATCCTGGGCTGGCTGGTCGACATCACCGCGCAGAAGGAAGACGAGCGCGCGCTCGAGCAGGCCAAGGCCGCCGCCGAAGACGCGACGCAGGCCAAGTCGATGTTCCTGGCCAACATGAGCCACGAGATCCGCACGCCGATGAACGCCATCATCGGCATGTCGCACCTGGCGCTGCGCACCGAGCTCGCGCCCAAGCAGCGCGACTACGTGCAGAAGATCTACAACGCGGGCACGGCGCTGCTCGGCATCATCAACGACATCCTCGATTTCTCGAAGATCGAGGCCGGCAAGCTGGATGTCGAGACGGTCGACTTCAACCTCGACGACGTGCTGTCCAACCTCGCGACGGTCACGGTGGCCAAGGCCCAGGAGCAGGACCTCGAGTACCTCTTCGATGTGCCGGCCGAGGTGCCGCGCGGCCTGCGGGGCGATCCGCTGCGGCTCGGCCAGATCCTGATCAACCTGGTGAACAACGCCATCAAGTTCACCGAACGCGGCGAGATCCACCTGTCGGCCCGCACCCTCGCCGAGTCGCCAGGGCGCGTGCAATTGCAATTCTGCGTGCGAGACACCGGCATCGGGATGACGCCCGAGCAGGCCGTCCGCCTGTTCCAGCCCTTCACGCAGGCCGATGGCTCCACGACACGCCGCTTCGGTGGCACCGGCCTGGGCCTGAGCATCTGCAAGCGCCTGGTGGAGATGATGGACGGGCGCATCTGGGTCGAGAGCACGGTCGGCGAAGGAAGCCGCTTCAGCTTCACCTGCTGGCTGGCCATGAGCGATGCGCCCACGCGCGCACCCCGCGTGGTGCCCGAAGCGCTGAACGACCTGCGGGTGCTGGTGGTCGACGACAACCCGGTCGCCCGCTACATCCTCGTCGACGCATTCAAGGGGCTGCCGGTGCACGTGACGGCGGCAGCCAGTGGCAAGGAAGCGCTGGAGATGCTCGCGGCGGCCACGCAGCCTTTCCAGCTGCTGCTCACCGACTGGCAGATGCCCGGGCTGAACGGCATCGAACTCGCTCAGCGCGCGCGTGCGGCGCTGCCGGAACCGCCACGCGTCATCCTGGCCACCGCGTTCGGGCGCGAAGAGGTGCGCGCCGCGGCCGAGGCGGCCGGTGTCGACGCCTTCCTGCTGAAGCCGCTCGACCGGTCGGCCTTGATCGACGCCCTGGTCGAGGTGTTCGCGCCCGAGCACATGGTGGCCCAGGCGCCGGCGCGTGGCAGCGTTCCCCGCTTCGAGGGCGCGCACGTGCTGCTGGTCGAAGACAACGACACGAACCAGCAGATCGCGACCGAATTGCTGGAAGCAACGGGCGTGTCGGCCGACATCGCCTCCAACGGGCAGCAGGCGATCGAGCGCATCCAGGCCGCCGGGCCGGGCCGCTACGACCTGGTGTTCATGGACCTGCAGATGCCGGTGATGGACGGCTACGAAGCCACCCGGCAACTGCGCAGCGACGAACGCTTCCGCGGGCTGACGATCATCGCGATGACGGCGCACGCGATGAAGGAAGAACGGCAACGCTGCCTGGATGTGGGCATGAACGATCACGTGTCCAAGCCGATCGAGCCGCCGGCCCTGTATGGCGTGCTTCGCCGTTGGCTGCACCAGAAGCTCGCGACGGAGGAGCCATGGCCGGCAAGGGCCTCTTCGTCGATCACCCTGCCCCCGCTGCCGGGCTTCGACCTCGACGCCGCCAGGCGCCGCGTCAACGGCAACGAGACGCTGCTGCTGAAGTTGCTGCGGCGTTTTCGGGACGAGCAGCCACGGGTGCCGCAAAGGATCCGCCTGGCGTTGCAGGCCGCCGACCGAGCGACCACCGAGCGACAGGCCCATACGCTGAAGAGCGTCGCGGGGAATCTCGGGCTGCGGGGCGTGCAGCAATCGGCGGCAGAGCTCGAAGCGGCCGTCCGGCAAGGCGCTGCAGCGGCCGATCTGGAGCCTGCGCTGCAAAGCCTGCAGCTGGCGCTCGACGCGGCGGCCAAGGTGCTCGATGCCGGCCTGCCTGCCCCGGAAGGCACGGCAGCGCACCGGCCGCTGCGCCCGCTCGAGGCCTGGCTCGACGAGCTGCGCCAGCTGGCCAGCCTGATGGAAGATTGCAGCGCCGATGCCGCCCCCAGGTTCGAAGGACTCGCGTACGATTTCGAAGGCGAGTTCGGAGCCGGCGCGGCCACTGCGGTGCAGCGGGCACTGAACGACTACGACTTCGATCTCGCGCTGCAGGCCTTGCGCGCGGCTGCCGACGGCCGCTCTGTGCAGTTGAACTGAGCTGGATCCGAACGACAGTTCCGCGCCATCGCGGGGCAATACCAGGACAGCCGACACAGCCGACAAAGGGAGCTCACCATGCAGGAATCCGCCAATGCCAAGCCCACCGTGCTGGTGGTCGACGACACGCCCGAGAACCTCGACCTGCTGGCCAACCTGCTGCGCGAAAGCTACCGCGTGCGCCTGGCCAACGGCGGCGCCAAGGCGCTGCAACTGGCACTCGATTCGCCGCCCGACCTGGTGCTGCTCGACATCATGATGCCGGCCATGGACGGCTACGAGGTGCTGGAGCGCCTGAAATCCGACCCGCGCACGCAGACCATCCCGGTGATCTTCCTGACGGCGCTGTCGGCGCCTGAAGACGAAGAGCGCGGGTTGCTGCTCGGCGCCGTCGACTACATCACCAAGCCCATCAGCCCGGCGATTGCGCTGGCGCGCGTTGCGACCCACCTGCACCTGAAGGTGGTGTCGGACGTGCTGCGCGACAAGGCCGCCTTCCTCGAGGCGGAGATCGTCCGCCGCACGGGCGACCTGCGCGCGATCCAGGACGTGACGGTGGTGGCATTGGCCTCGCTCGCCGAGTCGCGCGACGGCGAGACCAGCGGGCACATCCTGCGCACGCAGCACTACGTGCGCTCGCTGTGCGTCGCCCTGCGAGCCAACCCGCGGTTGGCGGCAACCCTGGATGAGGCGAGCGTCAACCTCATCGTCCGCTCCACGCCCCTGCACGACATCGGGATGACCACGGTGCCCGAGGCGCTGCGGCTGAGGCCGGGCCCGCTGAGCGCCGACGAGTACGAGCAGGTCAAGCAACACACCACGTTGGGATGCGAGGCCATCGTGCGTTCGCAGCAGCGGCTGGGCGTGGATGCGAAGTTCCTGAGCTGCGCGAAGGAGATCGTGCTGTCGCACCATGAGCGTTGGGATGGCGGCGGCTACCCGCAGGGCCTGCGCGGCGCCGAGATCCCGCTGGCGGCCCGGCTGATGGCGGTGGCCGATGCCTATGACGCGATGGTGACGCCGCGGGTCTACAAGGCCAGCCTGGGGCACGACGAGGCGGTCGCTTCGGTCTTTGCAGCGAGCGGAACGCAGTTCGATCCCGATGTCGTCGCGGCATTCGAGCAGCGCCAGGACGACATCCGGGCGATCGCCGAGCGTTACGCCGACGGCACCGTGGTCTGAGTCGCCATGGCGAAGCCCGGCAACGAGGTCGCGCTGGTGGCGGTCCACGGGGTCGCCGACCAGGGCCCGGGAGAAACGGCCAGGGCGATCGTCGATCTGCTGGTGTCGTCCGCGCCGGAAGGCGTTCACTACCAGGCGACCGCCTCCACCAGGCTGACGCTGCCCGTGGCGCCGTTGGAGCCGCGGCCGGCCGCCACCGGCCGGGCATCGGCATCACCATCGTCGAGCGACCGTGGGCTCTGGAAATCCCTGCGCCAGTCGCTGCTGTCGGACATCCACCGCCCCAGGCAGGCGTGTGACACCGAGGCGGTGACGTTGCGTTCCATGGCGAAGGGCGCCATGAATGTCCAGCCGCTGGCGAAGAACCGCGACGTCGGGGTTGCCGTCAGCGACTACCTGCTGAGAAAACACATCGACAACGGCGCCGAGCCCGAGGCCTGCGAGACCGAGCAGGCGACGCTGGAGTGGAAGGACGAGAGCTCGGGGAGCACCGGCCGGGTCGACGTGTTCGAGCTGTACTGGGCCGACCTGTCGCGGCTCTCGGGGCAGCTGCCGCGCATCCTGACCGAGGCCGCGACGCTGATGTTCCGGCTGTGCAGGCTCGGCCGCGACACCGTCGACCTGGCCGCGGCACAGCTGGCCGGGCAGGACGGTCGCGCAAGGCGCCATGTGATCGCATGGTGGATCACGGCCACGTTCCAACGGCTGCTCGACTGGGTGTTCGTCCACGTGATGGTGCTGCTGATGGCGCAACTGGCCATGCTGGGCATCGCGATGCTGCTGCTGGGGCTGATGCGGGCCTACCCTGGCGAGGCCCTGGTCGCCGAAAAGGGCCTGGTCGGGTTGACGGCGGCCGGGCTGGGTCTGTACGGCCTTTACCTCCTGGCCACACGGCGGCGACGGGCCTTCGTGCTCATCGCGGTCGGTGCCCTGGTGGCCCTGGCCCTGTTCTCATGGTCGGCAACCGCGTGGCTCGCGATGTGCCTCTTCGGGGCGCTGCTGACGATCGCGTACGACCGCGGCCTGGCGGTGGCCGACGATCGCTTCCCGCTGGTTCAGGCAGTGGGGCGGCTGATGTGGGGCACGCTGCTCGTGAGCATTGCCGTGTGGACCTGCGTGCTGGCCCCGCGCGAGTGGATCGAGCCCGAATGGCATCTGCTGTTGCGCGGTGTGCTGGCCAGCAGCGAGCTGGTGCTGGCGATGGTGAAGTACACCTGGGTCGCGATGGGCTTCATGCTGGTCCCGTGGCTGCTGGCCGGCTTCGTCGCGGCTCGTGAGTGCGGGTACCTGTCACGCGGCAGCGTCGGCACCGGGCGCCTCGGCTTCGCCGTCTCGGCGGGCGGCTTCTTCGCGCTGATGATGTCGCTCTGGGCCTTCTTCCATGTGCCGCTGGCCGCGGCGGGCGGTGATATGCGCTACGACCCGTGGCTGTTCGACATCGGATTCGTCTCGCGCGCCAGCGAGCTGCTGGAGCGCCGCTACGAGGCCAGCACCGAAGCCTTCTCTGCCGTCGTCGTGGTGCTGGTGGCCTTTGCCGTGTATATGGTGCTGGCCGTGGTGCCGAGCGTGCTCGCCGAGCTGAAGCTGCTGGTGAACCGCCGGCTCGACCGCTTCCGCCGCAACGTTCCGGCGGCTCGGGACAAGGCGGCCCGGGCCGCGCAGGACCGCGCCGTGGAGCTGGGCAGCTGGCTCACGTGGTGGTACCGGCATCTGGATCGCTGGATGTCCGTGGTGGTGACGGTCGGCGTGGTGGCCGGCGTCGCTGTCGCACTGACGTACCTCCTCGGGACCTGGCCGGGCCCGCTGCAGGGCGTGCAGCTCGACATCGAGGATGCCGCACGCGCGTTCTCGCAGGACTGGCTGCGGCCCCTGGCGTTTGGAGCCACCGGCATCGTGGCCTCGATGGTGCTGCTGGGCAACCTGCTGTCACGCGTGCTGCCGGCGCTGCGGGCGCCCTTGGACGTGGCGCTGGACGTTGACAACCACTTCCGCGAGTTTCCCCGAACGGCGATTCCGCGGGCACGCATCTTCTCGCGCTACGCGGCGCTGCTGCGGCACCTGCAGGGCGAGGGATACCAGCGCATCGTCATCGTGGCGCACAGCCAGGGGACCGTCATCACTGCCGACCTGCTGCGCTTCTTGCGCACGGACGCGGGTGGGAACCTGCCCGACGGCCCATCAACGCCCTGGGTCGCGGCGGCCGAGAGCCCACTGCCCGACATCCAGCTGCTGACGGTCGGATCGCCGCTGCGCCAGCTGTACGCCGCGCGCTTTCCCTTCCTCTATCGCTGGAGCATCGCGAGAACCGGGCGCACCAGCGGCCCCACGCCGGCCGACATCGGTGTGAGGCGATGGCTGAACGCCTTCTGCAGCGGTGACTACGTCGGCCGCTGGCTGTGGGCCGATCACCTGCAGGACGCGACGGGCGAGGTGGGTGAACCGATGGACGGCACCGTGGCGGAACCGCGGCTGGGCAGGTGCTCGACCTACGGCAACTTCGACCCGCTGCCGCCGGATTTTGCGAGCCTGGCGGACCTGACGCACGTGGAAGCCTGCCTGGGCCTGGGTGCGCACACGCATTACTTCGATGCGGGGGAGCGCCTGGTGGCGGCGCTCGCGCATCACCTGGTTGCCGGGGCTGCGCCTGGCGCTGCGGCGGCTGTGGGCCATGGTGTGGACGTGCAGGGTGCTGTGCCGATGGATCGTGCTGGTGCGACGTGATGGCGCTAGCCTCGTCCAGTGCCGCTCGCGTCACATCGTCTACAGCCATTCGATCGGCCGCGGCCTGGAACTGCAGAATCAGCCCCTGCGTGCTTTGCAGCAGCGTGTCATGAAGCTCCCGCGCGAAGGAGTCGAGCCAGAGTCAGGCGCTGTGGTCGCCCAGCATCTCGCGCAATAGCGCGCGTCGGCGTTCCAGGTCGTCGATCTGCGCCTCGATGAGGGCCAGCCGCTCGCGTTGCGCCGACAAGGTCTGCTTGCAGGGCGTGGCGCCTTCGATCAGCAACATGCAGCCGGGGAAGGTCCGGATCTCGTCAAGACTCAGACCGGTGGCCAGGAGACGTTGGATCTGGCGCACCTGCGCGGCTGCGCCGGACTCGAACTTCCGGTAGCCGTTTTCTGCGCGCGAAGAATTCAACAGCTTCAGGGTGTCGTAATGCCGAATCGCACGCGCGCTGATGCCGGTGAGGCGGGACAGTGCGCCGATGGTGAGTAATCCAACAGGCTTCATGGGGATTTGAGAATGACGGCTTGACCCTGACACGGATGTGAGGCTCGACAGTCAGCGCCCCTTTGTCTCATCAGGAGCAACTCCATGACCTTCTTGCCGTTCGGCATGCTATCTCGCGCGCTCGTGGCCTGCCTGCTTGCCCTCGCAGCGGCCACGATCAACCTCGCGTGGGCCGAGACCACCTCCAAGCACTACACGGCCGTCTCTGCGGATGGCGTGACCTTGTCGATCCAGGAGGCGGGCGACCCCAGCGGAACGCCTGTGATCTTCGTGCACGGCCTGTTGGGCAGCCACCTCAGCTGGCAGGCGCAGCTCGACAGCCCGGCGCTGCAACGCTACCGCCTGATCACCTATGACCTGCGGGGCCATGGGCAGTCCGGCCACCCCTCGGCGCCGCAGATGTACACCGATGGGCTGCGGTGGGCGGACGACCTGGATGCGGTCATCCGCAAGTCGAAGTCCGGTCGGCCCATGCTGGTTGGATGGTCGCTGGGTGCTGCCGTCATCTCCAACTACCTGGCGAAGTACGGCGATGCGGACATCGCTGGCGTGGTCTACGTGGGCGGCGTCATCGAGCTGGACGCGGCGCAGATCCAGCCGCATCCCGAGGTTTATCGAGACATGAGTTCCTTGGACCTGCGCACTCGGCTCGATGCAGAGCGCGCCTTTCTCACGCTGTGTTTCCATCGCCCGCCCGTGGATGAAATCGTCCAAAGGCTGCTGGCCAATGCTGCGCTGGCATCGTTCGACATGCAGCGTGTCGTACATCGCATGACGGTCGATGCTGTGAAGGGGCTCCAGGGCGTTCGCAGGCCCATGCTTCAGATCTATGGCGAGTTGGACGCCCTGGTGCGGGCCGACGCCAGCGCCGGGCGTGCTCGGCAACTCAATCCATCGATCCGGACGCTCTTCTATCCCGACACGGGACACGCGCCATTTCTTGAATCGCCCCAGCGGTTCAACGATGACCTGGCAGGGTTCATCGCGAAGGCTCATCCCGCATCCTTGGCCGGCGGCGCAGCGATGCAGACGCAACCCCGTCGAACTGCGGCGGGCCCGCGTTGAAAGTCGACATCGAAATCGACCTCTCCGATCGACGTGTATTCGACGATCGACTTTCCCGAAATGCTTCGCGTCTTGAGTTCTCACGCAGCCTCGGCCGACTGCAGGCACTCGACCATGGCGTGCGAAAGTCAGCTGCCGTCGCAGGGCCCGTACTCTGCCCTAGCATACGGCCCATTCCAGCACGCCCACTCTTCATGCAAAACCGTCTCCTGACGACCAGCCTGCTGCTCGCGCTGAGCGCATCGGCCCACGCCGCTGAACTCCTCGTCGAGCCTGTCCAGGCAGGCCTCGCCGACCCGAGCCTGCAAAGCTACAACCTGCAGGAGCAGCGCGAGCTGCGCGTGTTCGCACGCTCAGCCGCTGGGTTCAAGCGTTCGCAGATCGTCTGGCAGCGCCGCGTCAACGGCGAGTGGTTGGCCCCGCAGGTGATGCCTTTCAGCGACCCGCGCTGGCGAGACTCCGACCCGCACCTGAGCGGCGATGGCAAGACGCTGACCTTCGTCTCCGACCGCCCCCTCGAGGGCGAGAAGGCGCTGGGGCAGCTGGACATCTTTGAGTCGCGCTGGACGGACGGCCAATGGAATGCGCCGCGGCGCCTGGCCGAGGCCGTGCAGAGCCCCGGCTACGAGCTCGGGCCGGAGCGCTATGGCGAGCGCCTCTACTTCGGCTCCGACCGTCCCGGCGGGCCGGGCCAGCTGGCGGTCTACCAGAGCGAGCGTCTGGCCGATGGCACGTACAGCGTGCCGGTCGCGCTTCAGGCACCGATCAATGTGGGACTTTCCAACAGCGACTTCACGCTGTCGCCGGATGGCCGCTACGCGGTGTGGTGGAGCGACCGCAGCGAGACCAAGGCCAAGCAGGACGGCGACCTGTTCCTGGCGGAGCGGATCGGCGCCGGGTTCGGCCCGGCGATACGCCTGCCAGCACCGGTCAACAGCCCGAGCTTCGAGTTCACGCCGTCGGTCAGCAGCGATGGTCAGTGGCTGATATTCGCCTCCACCCGCCCGGGCCAGCATGCCGCGGGTCTGTCTCAGCTCTACCGCGTCAGCTGGCCGGCGCTGCTGGCCGAGCTGGGCTCGCGGGCCGAGGCCCAAAGCCAGGCCCAGCTGGAGCAGCGTCTCGGCGATCTGTGGCGCACCTTCAACAGCAAGGCCGGTGGCGCGCCCGACGCCGAGCTGCTGCGCCCGCTGCTGCATCCGCAAGCGCGGATCTGGGGCCAGCGCCTGCGCGATGCCAGCCTCGACGTGGGCAGCTGGTCAGGCACCGAGTTCCTGGCCACGCTGAAAGAGCCGACGCCGAAGGCGATGTTCGAATGCGAGGTCCATCGCGAGCTGCGTCGCCATGGCGCCCACGCTCAGGTCTATAGCGTGGTCGAGACCCGTTACGACAGCGCCGAAGCGCCCGCCGCTTTCACCGGCGTCAACAGCAGCCAGTGGCAGCTGGGCTCGCAGGGCTGGCAGCTGCTGTCCCTGCACTACGCGCTGGAGCTGCCGGGGCAGGCGCCCGCACCGCGCACGCGGCGCAGCGGCGACTGCCTGGGCTGAGCTCAGCGCTGCGCCAGCGGGGCCGTGGCGGCGTTGAAGGTGATCGTATTGGCAACCAGGGAATCGAAGGCAAACTCCTTCTCGTCCGGGTCCTGCAAGGCAGACCCGAAGCAGAAGTCCGCCACAGCGCCTACTGAGTCGTAAAGCGAGCGCTCAAACGTCTGAGCCGAGACGAACCGAGTGGGCTGACTCACAGCTCTGCTTCTGCCGCTTTGCCGACGTACCAATTGCCTACGAAAAACAGAACCCACGTTACGGGAACTATCGGAAGCGAGAGGATGCTGGCCATGCTGCCTCCACCTGTCCGGCTGTCGACGTAGAGCAAATACCCCGGAACGCATGGCGAAAGAAGCGCATTCAAGATGTGGATCGTCACTCCCGACTTGAAGCTGTCATGCGTCGAATCGACGATGCCTCGCTTTGCCTTGGCAAAGGCGATGGCGACTCCGATAAGAGCGGGGCAAAAGAGGACGGCAAGAAGCGCCGTGGCTGCGCAATCTTCCGGGAACTTGAGCATTGAATGACCTTGGCTTGTCTCAGGCTCGACCCAGATAGCAACTCAGGAGGGGCTGTCAGGATTTCTGTGTGCGAGGCGGTTGAGATGAATTGGCTATTGGCCGACTCGCTTATCGACTGCCGTGCGCCGGCAGTGTGAATCGCTCTTCGTAGACCACAGCGAATTGGTTCATCGCGGGGCGCCACTCCTTGGCTGCGCGTCCCCAGTCAGCCGTGATGTTGCGCAGTGCCAGCCAGATCAGCTTGGTGGCCGCGTCGTCGCTGGGGAAGTGCCCGCGCGTCTTGATGATCTTGCGC
>NZ_JBFUGW010000063.1:0-26764 GCF_056402735.1 Rhizobacter sp. P3_C12 | reverse complement strand
GCGCTGGTGGCCGAGCTGCAGGCCGCGTCGCGCGAGGACCAGGTCGCGCTGCGCGGCAGCCGCCGGCTGGCGCGGCGGTTGGTGCCGCACGAGGCGCATGCCACGCACGGCAGCCTCGCGATCGATGCCGCGCGCAGCCACCTCGTGACCGGCGGCTTGCGCGGGCTCGGGCTGCGCATCGCCGAGTGGCTGGCCGAGCAGGGCGCGCGCCACCTGGTGCTGATGGGGCGCAACCCGGCCGACGAACGCGCGCAACGCGTGATCGACCGGCTGCGCACACAGGGCGTCGAGGTGCAGATCGCGCTCGGCGACGTGGCGCAGCGCGACGACGTGCAGCGCCTGCTGGCCGCGCTGACCGCACCGCTGGCCGGCGTGATCCACGCGGCCGGCGTGCTCGACGACGGCGTGATCGCCAGCCAAAGCTGGCCGAGGTTCGCGACCGTGATGGGCCCGAAGGTGTTCGGCAGCTGGAACCTGCACACGCTGTGCGGCGAGCTGGATTTCCTGGTGTTCTTCTCGTCCGGCGCGTCGGTGGCCGGCTCGCCGGGGCAAGTCAACCACGCGGCGGCGAATGCCTTCGAGGACGCGCTGGCCTGGCACCGCCAGGCGCAGGGCCTGCCGACGCTGAGCATCAACTGGGGGCCGTGGGCCGAGATCGGCGCCGCGGCCGACCGCCGGTTGGTGCAGCCCGGCTCGCTGCAACCGATCGCGCCGGCCGACGGGCTGGCCGCGCTCGACCACGCGATGCGGCGCGACGGCGCGCGCAGCCCGTTCGAGATCGCGCAGCTCGCGGTGCTGGCGAGCGACTGGGCGCACCTGCGCGAGCAGCGCGCGGCCGGCACCGAGCCGCCGCTGTTCAGCGAGCTGGCGGTGGCTGCTGCGGCGCCGGGCAGCACGCAGGCGCAGCCCCTCCGGGCCGGCCCGTCGCTGCACGAGCGCATGGCGGCCGCGCTGCCGGCCCGCCGCAAGACCGTCCTGCGCGACGAGGTGCGGCGCCTGACCGTCAAGGTGCTCGGCGTGCAGCGCGCCGACGACCTCGACGTGACCGAGCCGCTGCGCCAGCTCGGCCTCGATTCGCTGATGGCGGTGGAGCTGCGCAACCTGCTCGGCAAGAGCGTCGGCCGCACGCTGGCCGCGACGGTGACCTTCGACCACCCGTCGGTCGCCGCGCTGACCGAGCACCTGGCGAGCGAGGTGTTCGCGGACCAGTTCGGCGATGTGGTGTCAACGGCTGATCCGGCTCGTGCGCCACCTGTCGCGCGTCCTGCCGAGGAATTGGACACGCTGTCGGAGGATGAACTGGCGCTGCAGTTGTTGCGACGGCTGGATGGCATGGATGCGGGTTATTTGCCATGAGTGAATTCAAAACAATAAAATGCAATCATTGAAGTCAATTTTTGGATTTGAATCATGGGCATGCTGACCGTAAGAAATTTGCCGGAAGAAGTCCACCGCGCCCTGCGTGTGCGCGCTGCCACGCATGGGCGCAGTACCGAGGCCGAGGTGCGGGCCATCTTGGAGGAGGCTGTCAAGCCTGAAGGGCGAGTCAAGTTGGGGTCGCTGCTGGTGACGATCGGACGCCAGGCGCGCTTGACCGACGAGGAGCATGCGGTTTTCGAGCGGGCCAGGGACAAGACGCCCGTCCAACCGGTGAGCTTTGAATGATCCTCCTCGATACGAACGTCATTTCCGAGCCGATGCGCAAGCTGCCCGATGGGCGCGTGGTCGAGTGGCTCGATACACAGCCGCTCGAAACGCTGTATTTGTCTGCGATCACCGTGGCCGAACTGCGCCTCGGCGTGGCCACTCTGCCGGCCGGCAAACGTCGGGATGGTCTGCACGACAACCTGGAGACGCGCACGCTGCCGTTGTTCGCCGGCCGTGTGCTGCCGTTCGATCTGCCTGCGTCTCGCGCCTATGGTGATTTGATGGCAAAGGCTCGGGCGGCTGGACTGGCGATCGGTGCTGCCGACGGCTATATCGCGGCAACGGCCGTTGCCAACGGGATGATGGTGGCGACACGGGATGTGGCCGCCTTCGAGGCCGCTGACGTAGCCGTCATCAACCCGTGGCAGGCGTAGTGCATCAAAGAGCTGCAGGAGATCCCGTGACCGATCCGACGCCCAAGACCCCCGACTACGCTGCGCTGCTGAAGCGCTCGCTGCAGGCCATCGACCAGCTCGAGGCGAGGCTGAAGGCCGTCGAGCAGTCGCGCCACGAGCCGATCGCGATCGTCGGCATCGGCTGCCGCTTCCCCGGCGACGGCGACACACCGGATGCCTTCTGGCGCTTCCTCGAGAGCGGCACCGACGGCGTCACCGAGGTGCCGACATCGCGCTGGGATGCCGACGCCTGCTTCGACGCCGATCCCGACGTGCCCGGCAAGAGCTACACCCGCTGGGGCGGCTTCGTGAAGGACGTCGACCGCTTCGATGCGCATTTCTTCGGCATCTCGCCGCGCGAGGCCGTCAGCCTCGACCCGCAGCAGCGGCTGCTGCTGGAGGTGACCTGGGAGTCGCTCGAACATGCCGGCATCGCACCGTCGTCGCTGGCCGGCAGCCAGACCGCCGTCTACATGGGCATCACGACGCATGACTATGCGAACCAGCTGTCCGAGGCGATCGGCTCGCGCTTCGGCGACGCCTACACGCCGTCGGGCACCGCGCACAGCGTGGCGGCCGGGCGGCTGTCGTACTTCCTCGGGCTGCACGGGCCCAACGTCGCGATCGACACCGCATGCTCGTCGTCGCTGGTCGCGATCCATTGGGCGGTGCAGAGCCTGCGCAGCGGCGAGGCCGACCTCGCGCTCGCCGGCGGCGTGAACCTGACGCTGACGGCCGACGGCTCGATCCTGACCTCGCGCGCCCGCATGATGTCGTTCGACGGGCGCTGCAAGACCTTCGACGATGCGGCCGACGGCTATGTGCGCGGCGAGGGCTGCGGCGTCGTCGTGCTGAAGCGGCTGTCCGATGCGCAGCGCGACGGCGACCGCATCGTCGCGCTGGTGCGCGGCTCCGCACTGAACCAGGACGGTCGCAGCAGCGGCCTGACCGCGCCGAACGGCACGGCGCAGGAGGCGGTGATCCGCGCCGCGCTGGCGAACGCGCGGGTGAAGCCCGACGAGATCAGCTACGTCGAGGCGCACGGCACCGGCACGCCGCTCGGCGACCCGATCGAGGTCAAGGCGCTGCACCAGGTCTACGGCCAGCGCCCGGCCGACACGCCGCTGATGCTGGGCTCGGTGAAGACCAACATCGGCCACCTGGAAGCGGCGGCCGGCGTGGCCGGCGTCATCAAGGTCGCACTGGCGCTGCAGCACYGCACGATCCCGCCGCACCTGCACCTGAAGCGGCCGAACCAGCTGATCGCCTGGGACGAGATGCCGATCACGGTGCCGACCGTGCCGACGCCGTGGCCCGATGCCGGCCGGCCGCGGCGCGCGAGCGTCAGCTCGTTCGGGTTCAGCGGAACGAATGCGCATGTCGTGCTCGAAGAAGCCCCGGCCTCTCAGCCCGACCCTTCGACAAGCTCAGGTCCTTCGACAAGCTCAGGATGGTCGGGCCCTTCGACAAGCTCAGGGCGAACGGAAGGAGGCACCGCTCACCTGTTCGTGCTGAGCGCGCAGACCCCGCCCGCGCTCGAAGCCGCTGCCCGCCGGCTCGCCGATGCCGCCGCGTCGGCACCGCTCGACCAGATCGCCGCGACGCTCGCGCTCGGCCGTTCGCCGTTCATCGAGCGGCTCGCCGTCGTCGCCGACAGCGCCGACGCATTGAAGGCGCGGCTGGATGAATTCATCGCCGGTGCACCGACTGCCGGCACCTCGCGCGGCCGCGCCGTCGGTGGCACGGCGCCTGAACTCGTGTTCCTGTTCACCGGCCAGGGCGCGCAGGTCGCCGGCATGGGCCGTGCGCTGTACGACGCCGAGCCGGTGTTCCGTGCCGCGCTCGACGAGTGCGAGCGCATCACGACGCCGCTGCTCGGCCTGCGCCTGCTCGACGTGATGTGGAACGACGCCGAGCGGCTCGACGACACCGCGTTCACGCAGCCGGCGCTGTTCGCCGTCGAGTACGCGCTCGCGCAGCTGTGGCAATCGTGGGGCGTCAAGCCGACCGCGGTGATGGGCCACAGCGTCGGCGAGTACGTCGCGGCCTGCGTGGCCGGCGTGTTCAACCTGGCCGACGGGCTGAAGCTGATCGTCGAGCGGGGCAGGCTGATGAGTGCCCTGCCGCGCGATGGCGCGATGGCGGCGGTCTTCACCGACGAGGCCACCGTGCGCGCCGCGATCGCACGCGATGCTGCCGTGCTCGCCATCGCCGCGGCGAACGGCCCGCAGAACACCGTGATCTCCGGCCGTGCCGACGCGGTCGATGCGGCGCTGGAGCGCCTCGCGGTTGCCGGCATCGAGTCGCAGCGGCTCAAGGTCTCGCACGCGTTCCACTCGCCGCTGATGGAGCCGATGCTCGACGAGTTCGAGGCGGTGGCCGCGCAGGTCGAGTTCCGCCCGCCGCAGCTCGTGCTGGCGTCGAACGTGACCGGCCGGTTGGCGGGTGACGAGGTCTGCAACGCCGGCTACTGGCGCCGCCACGTGCGCGACGCGGTGCGCTTCGGCGATTCGATCGCCGCGCTGCAGGCCGATGGCTTGCGCGTCTTCATCGAGGTCGGCCCGCAGCCGACGCTGCTGAACATGGCGCAGCGTGGCAGCGTGATGCCCGACAGCGCGTGGATCCCGTCGCTGCGCAAGGGGCGCGACGACGTGGTGTCGCTGCTCGACAGCCTCGGCCAGTTGTTCGTGCGCGGCGTGCGGCCGGACTGGGCCGCGGTGCAGGGCGGGCATCGGCCGCGCGCGACGCTGCYGGGCTATCCGTTCCAGCGGGAGCACTACTGGCAAAACTTCGAGCCTCGCAGCGGCACCGCGACGGCCGGCAGCGCACTCGGTGCGACCCGCGTGCCGCACGCGCTGCTCGGCGGCGTGGTCGCGAGCCCGCTGCCGATCTTCCAGGCGACGATCGGCCTCGGCGACCAGCCCTGGCTGGCCGACCACCGCATCTTCGATTTCACGCTGTTCCCGGCAACCGGCTTCCTGGAGCTGATGCAGGCCGCCGCGCGCGAGGTGAGCGGTGGCGACGACGTGCGGCTGCAGGACCTCGCGATCCGCGAAGGCCTGGTGCTGCCGGAGCAGGGCGGCGTGACGCTGCAGGTGGTCGTGACGCCGGCCGACGCGGTGGCGCCCGACGCGCAGACGGTGCAGGTGTTCAGCCGCGCCGCCGATGACGCAGCCTGGCGCCTGCATGCGAGTGCCACGCTGCTGCCCGGCCGCGGCGATGCGCCGGCGGTCGGCGAGGCGTGGCGGCTGGCCGGTGCGCCGGCGCAGCCGGTCGAGCCGTACTACGACAAGCTCRCCGCGCAGGGCGCGCATTACGGGCCGGCGTTCCGCGGCATCACGTCGATCGCGCGCGACGGCACCCAGGTGCTCGGCCGCGTGCAGTTGCCGGCCGCGTTGTCGACCGCCGACCTGGTGCTGCACCCGGCGCTGCTCGATGCCTGCCTGCAGCTGATCGGCCTCGGCCTGCCGTGGGCGGATGACCCGCTCGGCAGTGACGACATCTGCGTGCCGGTCGGGCTGGCCGGCTACCGCGTGTTCAGCGGTGGCGTCGCACAGGCCTGGTGCCAGGTGCGCGTGGAACCCGCCGGGCGCAAGGCCGATGTGCTGCGCGCCGACCTGACGCTGCTCGATGACGACGGTCGTGTGCTGGCCGAGTTGTCCGGGCTGGAGCTGCGCCGCATCACGCACGAGGCACTGCAGCGCGTGGCCGGCATGCCGGCTGCGAGTGCGGTGCCGGACTGGGCCTTCGAGACCGACTGGCGCGCCACGCCGCTCACCGAGGCGCGCAGCGACACGCCCGGCCGCTGGCTGATCCTGGCCGACCGCACCGGCGTCGGTGCCGGCCTCGCGACGCGGCTGAAGGCCGAGGGCGCGGGCGTCGCGCTGGTCTACCGCGGCGATGGCTTCGCGGCGCTCGCCGAAGGCTGGCAGGTCGATGCGGCCGACAGCGCGCAGATCCGCCGCGCGATCGACGAGGCCGCGCAGGCCGACCCGCGCCCGCTGCAGGGCGTCGTCGTGCTGTGGGCGCTGGTGCCGCCGGTCGCGCAGACGCTGGAGGCGATGGAGAACGCGCAGGCGCTGCTGCTCGGCAACCTGCTGCACGCGGCGCAGGCGCTCGGCGATTCGAGCGCGCGGCGCTGGCTCGTCACGCGCGGCGCGCAACCGGTGCAGGGCTCGGTGCCCGACCTGGTGCAGGCCACCGTGTGGGGCCTGGGCGGCGTCGTCGCCTCCGAAGCCCCGCTCGCGCGCTGCGTGCGCATCGACCTCGACCCGGTCGTGCGCGCCGACGAAGCCGAGCTGCTGTTCGCCAGTGTCTGGCAGGCCGATGCCGAAGACCGCGTCGCGCTGCGCGACGGCACGCGGCTGGCCGCGCGCCTGGTGCCTGGCGTCTTCGTGCCCGATGACCAGCCGCTGCGCCTCGAGATCACCGAGCGCGGCTCGCTCGAGAACCTGGCGCTGCAGCCGGTGCCGCGCGAGGCGCCCGGCGCCGGACAGGTCGAGATCCGCGTGTTCGCGACCGGGCTGAACTTCCGCGACGTGCTGAACGCGCTCGGCATGTACCCCGGCGACCCGGGCCCGCTCGGCAACGAATGTGCCGGCGTGATCACCGCGGTCGGCGCCGGCGTCGATGACCTGAAGGTCGGCGACGAGGTGATCGCGATGGTGGATCGCAGCTTCGCGACCTGGGTGCTCGCGCCGGCCTCGCTGACGGTGCTGAAGCCGCCGCAGATGAGCTTTGCCGAGGCCGCGACCATCCCCGTGACCTTCCTGACCGCCGAGTACGCGCTGAAGCACCTGGCCGGCATCAAGAAGGGCGACCGCGTGCTGCTGCATGCGGTGACCGGCGGCGTCGGCATGGCGGCCGCGCAGCTCGCGAAGCGCGCCGGCGCCGAGATCTTCGGCACCGCCGGCAGCCCGGCCAAGCGGGCGCTCGCGCAGCGGCTCGGTGTGCAGCACGTGGCCGATTCGCGCTCGCTGAGCTTCGTCGACGACATCCGGCGCGACACGAACGGCGAGGGCGTCGACATCGTGCTGAACTCGCTGGCCGGCGATTTCATCCCCGCGAGCCTCGGGCTGCTGAAGCCGGGCGGCCACTTCATCGAGATCGGCAAGACCGGCATCTGGGACACCGCACGCGTCGCCGACGAGTTCCCCGGCCGCCGCTACCACCCGCTGTACCTCGGCGAGATCGCCGCGGCGCGGCCGCTGTTCGTGCGCGAGATGCTGCAGGAGCTGCTGGCCGATTTCGCGACCGGCGTGCTGCAGCCGCTGCCGCAGAAGTTGTATCCGATCGAGCGCGCCGAGGAGGCGTTCCGCTACATGGGCCAGGGGCACCATGTCGGCAAGATCGTCGTCACGCAGCACCGCGCACCGCCGGTGCGGCCGGACGCGAGCTACCTGGTGAGCGGCGGGCTGAGCGGGCTGGGCCTCGTCAGCGCGCAGTGGCTGGCCGCCGAGGGCGCGCGCCACCTGGTGCTGGTCGGCCGGCGCGCGCCGTCGCCCGAGACGCAGGCGGCGATCGATGCGCTGCAGGCCGGCGGCGTGCAGGTGCTGGTCGCGCAGGCCGACGTGGCTGACACCGGGCAGATGACGCGCCTCGTCACGCAGATCGCGGCGCAGATGCCGCGGCTGCGTGGCGTGATCCATGCCGCCGGCCTGGTCGACGACGGCATGCTGGCCGAGCAGGACATGCGCCGCTTCGCCCGCGTGATGGCGCCCAAGGTGCGCGGCACCTGGAACCTGCACGAACTCACCGCGAACCTCGCGCTCGATTTCTTCATCGGCTTCTCGTCGGGTGCCGCGCTGCTCGGCTCGCCGGGGCAGAGCAACTACGCGGCGGCCAACTCGTTCGTCGATGCGCTGGCCCACCTGCGGCGCTCGCGCGGCCAGCACGCGCTGAGCATCGACTGGGGCAGCTGGTCGCAGGTCGGCATGGCCGCCGGCATCGGCGAGCAGCACCGCCGGCGCTGGGCCGCGATGGGGCTCGGGATGATCGCGCCGCACGACGGCGTCGCGATGATGAAGCAGATGCTCGCGTCGGCACGGTCGCCGCAGATGGCGGCGATGCCGCTGGTGCGCGCGCGGTTGCCGCGCAACCTCGGGCCGTTCTTCAGCGAGCTGGTGCAGGCGGCGCCGGCGCGGGCTGCGGCGCCGGCCGGCGGGGCGCCGCAGGTCGACATCCTCGCGCAGCTGGCACAGGCACCGGTGGAGGACCGGCTCGCGCTGCTGGTGGGTTTCCTGTCGGAGCAGATCGTGCGCGTGCTGGCCCTGCCGGCCTCGCACCAGGTCGACCCGCAGCGCTCGCTGATGGAGATGGGCATGGATTCGCTGATGGCGATGGAGCTGCGCAACCGCATCCAGACGGCGTTGAAGGCGAAGGTCGCGGTGGCGGCGCTGTTGAAGGGGCCGAGCATCGCGACGCTTGCGGCATCGGTGCTGGCGGACACGGCGCTGGCGGCGGGCCCGGCGCAGGCGCCGCAAGCCGCGTTCGAGGAGGGCTCGCTGTGAGCCGTCCGAAACGCGCACGCCTCCCGTCGGCCCGTGCGGCGCTGGGCTTCGCGTTCGCGTTCTCGGCCGTCTGGGCGCTGCTCGAGCTGATCGCCTCGCGCCTGCAGGGCGGCTACGACGTGCTGCAGATCGAGGGCTGCCGCTTCGCGGTGCAGCTCGCGCTGATGGGCGCGGTGTGGGGCTGGCGCAGCAGGACGCCGCTGTGGCGCACCGGCCGGCCGCTCGCGCAACTGGTTCGGTCGGCGCTGATGCTCGCGATCCCGCTGTCGTTCGGTGTCGCGCTGCTGCAGGGCGCATCGCCGCACCTCGCGATGACCGGGCTGTGGGTGGCGCCGGTGTTCGCGCTGGTGCTGGCGCGCGGCTGGCTGCTGTCGAAGGCGCCGCTGTTCGTCTGGATCGCCGCTGCCGCCGGCCTGTGCGCGACGGTCGCGATGCTGGAGCCGGCCCGGCCGACCACCTTGCAGGCCTCGGTGGTGCCCTTGCTGATGGGCCTGGCCTTCGCGGCCTACCTCGTGCTGACGCGCTCGCTGCGGCACGAGCCCGTCATGACCAACCTGTTCTACGTCGGCCTCGGCGGCTTGCTGGGCGTGCTGCCGTTCCTGCCGGGCGTGTGGGTGACGCCCTCGTTGCACGATGCGCTGGTGTTCGCTGCGCTCGGCGTGTTCGGCTTCGTCGCGCTGTGGCTGCTGGAGCATGCGCTGCGCCGCTCGCCGCTGCCGTGGATCGCGCCGGCGCTGTACGTGCACGTGGCCTGCCTGACGGTGGTGTCGCTGGCGGTGCGCGGGCACCTGCCGTCGCTGCGCATCGCGCTCGGGCTGGCGCTGGTCGGCGGCATCGCGTTCGCGCTGTGGCGTGCGGCGGTGGCGCGCGATCTGCCGACACGCCGCGCGCCGATGACCGGCCCGATGGCGCTCGAATCGGCCACCGGCCCGGTGCCGCTGGACGATGAGACGAGGCCCTGACGATGCACCTCGCGCTGCCTGCCTTCGCCTCCTCGTTCGTCCGGCGCGACCCGGGCCGCAGCGCGATGCTGCTGCTCGCGCTGTTCGCGCTGGCGTGGGCCTTCGTCGAAGGCGTGTTCGGCGCGCGGCTGCAACTGCACTACTCGCTGATGCAGGTGGTGTGGTGCCGCTATGCGGTGCACCTGGCCTGCCTGCTGCTGGTGGTCGGGTGGCGGTCACCGACACGGGCGTCGCGGCTGTGGCGCACGCGGCGCGTCGGCTTCCAGCTGTCGCGCTCGGTGCTGATGCTGGTGATGCCGGCGAGCTTCGCGCTGTCGCTCGCGGCCGGCGACCGGGCGGGCACGGTGTGGGCGCTGTTCTGGGTCGCGCCGCTGATGATCATCGGCCTCGCGCGTTTCGCGCTGGGCGAGCGCGTGCCGCGCTGGGTGTGGGCGGTGGCCGCGATCGGCAGCGGTGTCGCGGCCGTGATGGCCGAGCCCTCGCTGCCGCAGTCGCTCGCCGGCGCGGTGCTGCCGTTCGTGATGGCGCTGTCGTTCAGCGTCTACGTCGTGATGACGCGCTCGCTGCGCGACGAGCCGGTGCAGGCCAACCTGTTCTTCACCGCGCTCGGCGTGTTCGCGCTGCTGACGCCGCTGATGCCCTTCGTGTGGGTCACGCCGAACCTGCACGATGCGGCGCTGCTGGTCGGCATCGGCGCGGTCGGCCTGCTCGCGCTGTGGGCGCTGGACCGGGCCTGCGAGCGCGCGCCGGTCGCGCAGGTGGCGCCGACGCTGCATGTGCACCTGCTGTGCATGGCGCTGGTGGAGTGGGGCGCCGCCGGCGAAGCCTTCTCGCACCGCGACCTGCTCGGCGCGGTGTGGATCGCATTGGCGCTGCTGGCACTGTGGTTGTGGCAACCGTCTGCTGAAAGGACCGTCCTCAAGTGACTTCCGTGACCGATCTGCTCTCCGTCCTGGCCGCGCAGGGCGTGCTGCTGTGGTTCGAGGGGAACCGGCTGCGCTTCCGTGCGCCGCAGGGGGCGCTGTCGGCCGAGTTGCGGGCGCAGATCGGCGCGCGGCGCGACGAGGTGCTGGCGGCCTTGCGCGCGCAGGCGGCGCAGCAGCCGCGCAGCGCGCCGCTGTCGCACCCGCAGCAGGCGCTGTGGTTCGTGCACCAGGAGCAGCCCGACAGCGCGGCCTACAACGTGCTGTTCGCGCTGCGCGTGCTGTCGCCGGTCGACGAATCGGCGCTGCGCCAGGCGCTGCAGGCGCTGGTCGACCGGCATGCGGTGCTGCGCACCACCTACGAGGTGGTCGACGGGTTGCCGCGCCAGTGCATCGCCGGCACCGGCACCGCCGCGCTCGAGGTGCACGACGTGGCCGGCCTCGACGACGCAGCCCTGCACCGGCGCATCGACGCCGATGCCCGCCGCCCGTTCGACCTGGCGCACGGCCCGGTGATGCGCACCGCGCTGTACCGCCGCGCGGCCGGCGACCAGGTGCTGCTGCTGGCGGTGCACCACATCGCGATCGACGGCTGGTCGCTGCTGATGCTGCTGGAGGAGTTCCGCGCGCTGCTGGCCGAGGCCGGCGGCGGCGCCCCGGCCGGGCTGGCGCGCGTGGAACGGCAGTACGCCGACTACACCGACTGGCAGGCCGCGATGCTGGCCGGCCCGCAGGGCGCGCAGCTCGCCGCGTACTGGACCCGCCAGCTCGCCGCGCCGCGCGCCGAGATCGAGCTGCCGCCCGATCGCCCGCGCCCGCCGCGCCGCAGCGGGCAGGGCGCGAGCTTCGATTTCCACCTCGATGCCGCCACCACGGCCCGCCTGAACCAGCTCGCGCGCGACGAGGGCATGACGCTGTACGTGCTGCTGCTGGCCGCGTTCAAGGTGCTGCTGCATCGCCATACGGGATGCGAGGACGTGATCGTCGGCACGCCCACCTTCGGCCGCACGCAGCCGGAGTTCGCGCGCGTGCTGGGCGATTTCGTCAACCCGGTCGCGCTGCGTTCGCGCGTGCACGCCGAGCTGCCGTTCCGCACGCTGATGCAGCAGGTGCGCGGCACGCTGCTGGAGGCGCTGGACGCGCAGGAGTACCCGCTGTCGCTGCTGGTCGAGCGGCTGCAGCCGGTGCGCGATGCGAGCCGCTCGCCGCTGTTCGAGACGATGTTCGTGCTGCAGCGCTTCGAGCAGTTCCGCGAGCTCAACGACCTGCTGGTCGCCGGCGCGAGCGACGTGCCGGTCGACTTCGCCGGCTGGCGCGTGACGCCGTATGCGCTGACCCAGCAGGAAGGGCAGTTCGACCTCGGGCTCGGGCTGATCGACCGCAGCGATGCGCTGTCGGGCGCGTTCAAGTACAACCCCGCGCTGTTCGACCGCGCGACGATCGAGCGGCTGTGGGCGCACTACCGCGTGCTGCTCGACGGCATCGTCGCCGACCCGGCGATGCCGGTCGGCCGGCTGCCGCTGCTCGATGCCGCGGAGCGCGCCGCTCTGTTGCCGCCCGTGCTGCCGCCAGCCTTGCCTATCGTGGCGGCCGAGGCCCAGCCGCTGCACCGGCGCTTCGAGGCGCACGCCGCGGCCACGCCGGATGCGACCGCGCTGCGCTGCGACGGCACCGCGCTGTCGTATGGCGCGCTGAACCGCCGCGCGAACCAGGTGGCGCACCGGCTGCAGGCGCTGGGCGTCGTGCCGGGCACGCGCGTCGGGCTGTGCGCCGAGCGCTCGATCGACCTGGTGGTCGGGCTGCTGGGCATCGTGAAGGCGGGCGGCGCCTACCTGCCGATCGACCTGTCGTACCCGGCCGAGCGCGTGGCCTTCATGCTCGGCGATGCGCAGGCGCCGGTGATGCTGACGCAGTCGGCGCTGCTCGCGCAGCTGCCGCCGCACGCCGGTGCGACGCTGTGCCTCGACGAGCCGTCGCTGGCCGACGCGCCCCATGAGAACCCGGCAAGCCCGGTCAGCGCCGACGACCTGATCTACGTGATCTACACCTCCGGTTCCACCGGGCAGCCGAAGGGCACGCTGCTGACGCACCGCGCGGTCGACCGGCTGTTCAGCGCCACCGCCGAGTGGTTCCGTTTCGGCCCGCAGGACGTGTGGACGCTGTTCCATTCGGTCGCTTTCGATTTCTCGGTGTGGGAGCTGTGGGGCGCGCTGGCGCACGGCGGCTGCCTGGTGGTCGTGCCGCAGGCGGTGAGCCGCTCGCCGGAGGCCTTCCTGCAGCTGCTGCACGACGAGCGCGTGACGGTGCTGAACCAGACGCCTTCCGCGTTCCGCCAGCTGGTGCAGGCCGACGTGGACAGTGGCGTACCGCGGCGCACTTCGCTGCGCGAGGTGGTGTTCGGTGGCGAGGCGCTGGAGCTGCAGGCGCTGCGCCCGTGGTTCGAGCGCCATGGCGATGCGCAGCCGCGGCTCGTCAACATGTACGGCATCACCGAGACCTGCGTGCACGTGACGTACCGGCCGATCACGCGCGCCGACGTCGACGCGCGTGCCGGCAGCGTGATCGGCGTGCCGATCCCCGACCTGCGCGTGCTGCTGCTCGATGCGCTGCTGCAGCCGGTGCYGATCGGCGTCACCGGCGAGATGTTCGTCGGCGGGCCGGGCCTCGCGCTCGGCTACCTGAACAGGCAGGAGCTGACGGCGGCGCGCTTCATCGGCGACCCGTTCCGCCCCGGCGAGCGGCTGTACCGCAGCGGCGACCTGGCGCGCTGGCGCCTGCGGGCCGATGGCGCGCTGGAGCTGGAGTACCTCGGCCGCATCGACCACCAGGTGAAGATCCGCGGCTTCCGCATCGAGCTTGGCGAGATCGAGGCGCTGCTGGCGCAGCAGCCGGGCGTGCGCGAGAGTGCGGTGCTGGCGCGCGAGGACGTGCCCGGCGACCAGCGGCTCGTCGCCTACGTGGCCGGCAGCGCCGAGGTCGACGCGCTGAAGCAGGCGCTGCGCGAGCGGCTGCCCGACTACATGGTGCCGGCCGCGTTCGTCGTGCTGCCGACGCTGCCGCTGACGGGCAACGGCAAGGTCGACCGCCAGGCGCTGCCGGCACCGGCGGGGTTGGCTGCGACGGCGGCGCGGCGCGTGGAGCCGCCGCAGGGCGAGACCGAGCGGGGCCTGGCAGCGATCTGGCGCGATGTGCTGGGCCTGGGTGATGTGGGACACGAGGTCGGCCGACACGACAACTTCTTCGAGCTGGGTGGCCACTCGCTGCTTGCGACCCAGGTGACGGCGCGCATCCGCCAGGCCCTCGACCGCGGCTTCGTGCTGCGCGCGGTGTTCGAGCACCCCGTGCTGCACGAACTGGCGCGGGCCATCGAGGCCGGCCGCGCACCGCAGGCCGCGGCGGCGCCGATCGCGAAACTGGCCAGCGACGGCCCGACACCGCTGTCGTTCGCACAGGAGCGCATGTGGTTGCTGCACGAGCTGGCGCCGGACAGCTCGGCCTACAACATGCCGGTCGCGCTGCGGCTGCACGGCGTGCTCGATCGCGCCGCGCTGGAGCGCGCGCTCGACGCGCTGGTGCAGCGGCACGAGACGCTGCGCACCACCTTCGCGATGGTCGACGGCCGGCCGATGCAGACGGTGCAGCCGCACCGAGCGGTCGCGCTGCCCTTCCACGACCTGCGCGCGCAGGGCCGGCAGGCCGAGGAGGCCGCGATCGCGCTGGCCACCGACACCGCGCGCGCGTACTTCGACCTGGTGCACGGGCCGGTCTTCCGCACGCTGCTGATCCAGGTGGCCGACGACGAGCACGTGCTGCTGCTCGCGATGCACCACATCGCCGGCGACCAGTGGTCGTACGGCGTGCTGGGCCGCGAGCTGGCCGAGGCCTATGCGGCGTTCCGCCGCGGCGCGGCGCCCGCGTGGCCGCCGCTCGCGGTGCAGTACCGCGACGTGGCGGTGTGGCAGCGCGAGCGCTTCCAGGGCGAGGTGCTGGAAACACAGCTCGGCTACTGGCGCCGCCAGCTCGACGGCGTGGCACCGCTGCTGCTGCCGACCGACCACCCGCGGCCGACGATCCTGTCGGACCGCGCCGCCTGGCATGCCGACGTGCTGCCACCCGCGCTGATCGAATCGCTCGAGACCTTCAGCCGCGCCCACGGTTGCACGCTGTTCATGACGCTGTTCGCCGCGTACGTGACGCTGCTGCACCGCTACACCGGACAGGCCGACATCGCGGTGGCGGTGCCGATCGCCAACCGCGAGCAGCGCGAGGTGGAAGGTCTGGTCGGCGGCTTCATCAACACGCTGGTGCTGCGCAGCACCTGTGGCGACGACACCGCGTTCGCCGAGCTGCTGGCGAACGTGCGCACGACGGCGCTGGAGGCGTATGCGCACCAGGAACTGCCGTTCGCGAAGCTGGTGGAGGAGCTGCGGCCGATGCGCGGCCCCGCACTGCCGCCGCTCGCGCAGGTGCTGTTCACGCTGCAGAACGCGCCGATGACCGGCATCGAGTTCCCCGGGCTGCAGTGGGAGCCGGTCGCGATCGATCGTGGCGCGGCGCCGTTCGAGCTGGGGCTGTACATCGAGGCGGCTGTCAGCGGCAGCGTGCTGTTCGAGTATTCGACCGAGCTGTACGACGAGCCGACGATCCGGCGCATGGCGGGGCATTACCGGATGCTGCTCGAATCGCTGGTGGCGGCACCCGCTGTGGCATCCACCACGACGCTCGCGAAGCTGCCGATGCTGACGGCCGACGAGCAGCGCTGGCTGCGGGTCGAGATGAACGGCACCGCGGCCGCGCATGCCAGCGATGTCTACCCACGGCTCTTCGAGGCCCAGGTGGCGCGCAGCCCCGAGGCCGAGGCGGTGCGCTACGAGGGCGCCTCGCTCACCTACGCGGCGCTGAACGCGCGCGCGAACCGCGTCGCCAACCGGCTGCGTGCGATGGGCGTCGGCCCGGGGCACCTGGTCGGCGTGTGCCTGCAGCGCTCGCTGGCGCTGGTGGTGGCCTTGCTCGGCGTGCAGAAAGCCGGTGGCGCCTACGTGCCGCTGGACCCCGGCTTCCCGGCCGAGCGGCTCGCCTACATGCTGGAGGACAGCGGCGCGCGCGTGCTGGTGGCCGGCGGCGATGCGGCCGACGGCATCGCGCTGCCGCCCGGCGTGCAACTGCTGGACGTGCTGGCCGATGCGGTGGCGCTGGGCGCAGGCAGCGAGGACAACCTCGCGAGCGCGCCGGCAGCGGACGACCCGGCCTATGTGATCTACACCTCCGGCTCCACCGGCCGGCCGAAGGGCGTGGTGGTGCCGCACGGCGCGCTCGCGAACTTCCTCCATTCGATGCGGCGCGAGCCGGGGCTGGCGGCCGGTGACGTGCTGGCTGCCGTGACGACCGTCTCGTTCGACATTGCCGGGCTGGAGCTGTACCTGCCGTGGCTGGTCGGCGCGCGGGTCGAGCTGTGCTCGCGCGAGACGGCGGCCGACGGCATCGCGCTTTCGGCGTCGCTGGCGGCCAGCGGCGCCACCGTGCTGCAGGCGACGCCGGCCACGTGGCGCCTGCTGCTGGAAGCCGGCTGGACCGGTGGGCCCAACTTCCGCGCGCTGTGCGGCGGCGAGGGGCTGCCGCGCGAGCTGGCCGATGCGCTGCTGGCGCGTGTCGGCGAGCTGTGGAACCTGTACGGGCCGACCGAGACGACGGTGTGGTCGACGGCCGAGCGCGTGATCGGCGGCGGCGCACCGGTCACGATCGGCCGGCCGATCGACAACACGCAGGTGCATGTGCTGAGCCGCGCCGGTGAGCTGCAGCCGGCCGGCATCCCGGGCGAGCTGTGGATCGGTGGCGCCGGTGTGGCGACCGGCTACCACCGGCGGCCGGAGCTGACGGCCGACCGCTTCGTCGCCGATCGCTTCTCGACCCAGCCGGGCGCGCGCCTCTACCGCACCGGCGATCTCGGCCGCTGGACGGCGCAGGGGCGGCTGGAGCACCTGGGGCGCATCGACCACCAGGTGAAGATCCGCGGCTTCCGCATCGAGCTGGGCGAGATCGAATCGGTGCTTGCGGGGCACGAGGCGGTGCGGCAATCGGTGGTGATCGCGCGCGAGGCGGGGCCGGGCGACCTGCGGCTGGTCGCGTACGTCGTCTACCAGCCCGGCGAGGACCTGACCGTCAGCGAGGTGCGGCGCCACCTGCGGCGCGAGCTGCCGGACTACATGGTGCCGTCGCTGGTGGTCGCGCTCGACGCGATCCCGCTGACGCCGAACGGCAAGGTCGATCGGGCGGCGCTGCCGGACCCGTTCCGCAACGTCGCGCCGGTGGCGGCGTACGAGCCGCCGGCGCCGGGCCTGGAGCGTCTGCTGGCCGATGTGTGGCAGCAGACGCTGCAGATCGAGCGGGTCGGCGCCGAGGACAACTTCTTCGAGCTGGGCGGGCACTCGCTGCTGTCGCTGCGTGTCGTGGTGGCGGTGGAGGCGCGCACCGGCTGGCGCATGGATCCGCGCGTGCTGTTCTTCCAGAACCTTCGCCAGATCGCGGCTGCGGGCGCCGCGCATGTTCCTGCTGATTTTTCAGACCACCTGCCCAGCCCATGAACCCATTCTTCTTCGGCACCCGGCAACGGCGGCTGTTCGGCGTGTACAGCCCGGCGCGGGCGTCGGCTTCGGGCGCTGTTGGGTCATCCAGGACACGCGCCGTGGTGTTGTGTGCACCGTGGGGCCAGGAGTATCTGCGCGCCCACCGTGCGATCAAGCAGCTCGCGACGCTGCTGAACCAGGCCGGCGTGCACGTGCTGCGCTTCGACTGGTTCGGCACCGGCGACTCGGCCGGCGAGATGCTGGACGCGAGCCTGGCCGGCTGGCAGGCCGACATCGAGACGGCGATCGACGAGCTGAAGGACACGACCGATGCAGCGCGTGTCGGGCTGGTGGGCCTGCGGCTGGGCGGCACGCTGGCCGCGACCGTGGCGGCGCGGCGGCGCAAGGACATCGACAGCCTGGTGCTGTGGGATCCGGTGGTGTCGGGCGAGGGCTACCTGAAGGAGCTGCTGGCCGAGGCACGGCCGCGTGCAGCGGAGCGCGGCGGCGGGCACGAGGTGATGGGCTTCGCGCTCGGCGAGGCGATGGCGGCGGAGCTGCGCACGCTGGTGTTGCCGGCGGCGGAGTTGCCGGCGCGCACGCTGGTGGTTCGATCGGTGGCAGGCGAGGCGGTCGGGTCATTGCCGGTCGAACAGATCGAGGGCCAGCCCGCATGGCTGGAGGATCACCATTCGGGGGCAGGCGCGGTGCCGGTGAAGGTGTTGCAACGCGTTGCGCAGTGGTGGAGCTGATGGTGAACGAACAGGTGCTTCTGATGGGGCCGCGCAAGGCGCTGGTGGGCATCGTGACGCCGGCGGCCGAGGGGGCGGCGCCCGCGTCCGGGCGGCCGGCGGTGGTGGTGCTGAACTCGGGGATCATCCACCGCGTCGGCGCGAACCGGATGACGGTGCAGCTGTGCCGGCGGCTGTCGGGGCAGGGCTTCGACGCGGTGCGGTTCGACCTCTCGGGCATCGGCGACAGCGAGCCGCGCGACGACGGGCTGGGCTTGCTGGAGGCGAGCCTGGCCGACATCAAGGAGGCGCTCGACACGCTGGAATCGGCACGCGGCTTCAAGCGCTTCGTGCTGGTCGGCCTGTGCTCGGGCGCGGACCATGCGGTGGTCTACGCGGGGCGCGATCCACGGGTGACGGGCCTGGTGCTGCTGGACCCCTCGATCCCGCACACGCCGCGCTACTACCTGAACCACTATGCGCGGCGCGCGACGCGGTTGAGCAGCTGGATGAACATCGCGCGGGGGAAGCATCCGCTGTGGCATGCGCTGGGGCAGCGCATGGGCGGGGCGGGCCATGCGGAGGTGCCGGAAGACGGGCCGCGGGCCGACCTGGATTCGCCGGAGGCCAAGGCCTTCCTGTCGAACGCGTACGCGGCGGCGCATCGGTTGGGCAACCGCTTCCTCGCGGTGCTGACGGCGGAGCGCGAGGACCACCACAACTACCGCGAGCAGCTGATCGACGCATTCCCCGACGTACCGTTCGGCGACCGGCTGCAGCTGGAGTACCACGAGGGCACGGATCACACGTTCACCGCGGAGGCGGATCGGGAGCGGGTGATCGAGGAGATCGTGGGGTGGATGCGCGCTGCCGCGTGAGATCGATGGTCAGGCCTGCTGCAAACGCTTGAAGGTGTCGAGCCAGGTCTGCGCCTGCTGCGCGATGAGTTCTCGCAACCCGGGCAGGCGCCAGACCACCCTGTCCAGCGATGCCAACGTTGCGAAGGTCAGCTCGCACAGCTGAACGGTGCGTTCGATGATCCGGGCCTTCGGCATGTCACACCGCGTGCCGAAATCCAGCAAGCCCAGCCGCGCCGCGAAGAAGCTGCGGTTGCCTTCGAGGTTCAGCGCGAGGTTGTCGTCGGCAATGTAGAGCCGCGTGCAGACGATGTCGTAGGCCGGGGCCATCCGCACCGCGCCGCTCACACTGTCGTACAGCACACCGAAGTTCTTCATGTGCGCATTGCCGTTGCCGAGCATGCACGACAACGCGACCATGTCGAACAGCTGCTCGCGCGCGGTGGGCAAGTTCTCCGGCGAGCAGTACAGGTGCAGCAACCGCAGCACGAGCTCGTAGCTGCCGACGTACTTCTGGTCGGCGGCGCGGCCGGCCAGGGCCAGCATGTCCTCGAAGCCGAGAATGCGCCCGTCGGGCGGCCGGTCGAAGCGTCGCATCACGAACAGCTCGCCGTCGTCGGACAAGTGGAATTCGGGCACCGGCACGCCGGCCTGCTTGACGATGCTCATGCAGATGAACTCGTTGATCGCAAGGCCCGGGAATTCGCCGAGGCCTGACTTGACGATGAGTTCCGAGGTGGGCAGCGCTGCCTTGAAGTCCGGCTGCATGTCGTCGCTGACGCGCTCGGGGACGAGCACCTTGGGCTGCACGCCACTCAACCCGGTGCGCATCAGGTAGCTGTCGACAAGGCGGGCGAAGAGTTCCCGCGAGCCACCGTGTGCGAGCAGTTCAGCGAGGGACTCGCCTTGCACAGGCGTGTCGTTCACAGCTTGCCCTTCCAGCGTGAAGCGCAACCGGCCGATGGGCGCCTGCGACCCGATCACCGTCAGCAGCAGCAGCGGATCGAGTCCGGTGGTTTTCGCGAGTCGATTGCGCAGTTGCTCCAGCACGAAGCCTTCCGGCATGTTCATCTGGAAGATCGGATGCAGCGACGGGAATCCGTAGGGTCTGGCGCGCAAAGGCATGCCGAGCGCTGGTGCCGTTTCGGCCGTCGCATCGGGTGCGAAAGAGAACAGGTAGTCGCCATCGCGCTGCAAGATGCCAGACAGGCCTTGCGGCGTGTGAACCCGCACCTTGGCGGGCGATTCACTCATCGATGTCTTTCAACAGCGCACCGATCTCGTCCAGCGTCGGCCGCTGCGATGCCGCCACCTGGAGTTGAGCGCCGAGTGCGGCTGCAACCCTCGCATACGACGAGGCAGCGACGCCGGGACGCCCCGCTTCGACGTGGATGACCTTCAGGCGCGGGATGCCGGCGATGTGCGCCACGTCGACCAGCCGCAGGCCGCGCTGCTTGCGCATCTCCTGCAGGGACTGCCCAAGCGCCACCAGATTGACCGAGAAATCACCCATGGAAGTATCGTAATCGATACTTGGCACGCAGCAAGTATCGAATTCGATACTTTGAGGGTGACTGAGTTGCCTCAGAACTCCAGGTTGTCGATCAACCGCGTCTGCCCCAGCCGAGCCGCTCCCAGGGCCACGAGCGACCCGGGCGCATCACCTGCACCCGGTGGCAGCAGGTCGGCTCGCCGCCGCACCGTCAGGTAATCCGGCTGCCAGCCGCGCGCGGCCAGCGCTGCCATCGCATCGGCCTCCAGCTGCGCGATCGGCTTCGCACCCTGCAGTGCGGCATCCGCCAGCGCCCGCAGGCTGCGCGACAGCGCGATCGCCTCCTCGCGCTCCGCCGCACCCAGGTACCCGTTGCGCGACGACAGCGCGAGCCCGTCATCCGCCCGGCTCGTCTCGCCCGCCTCGATCGCGATCGGCAACGCGAACTGCTGCGTCATCTGCCGGATCACCATCAGTTGCTGGTAGTCCTTCTTGCCGAACACCGCGACGCGCGGTTGCACGCAGGCGAACAGCTTCATCACCACCGTGCACACGCCGGTGAAGAAGCCGGGCCGGAAATGCCCTTCGAGGATGTCGGCCAGCGCCGCGTCGGGCACCACCTTGAAGCTCTGCGGCTGCGGGTACAGCTCGCGCTCGTCGGGCGCGAACACGAGGTCGCAGCCGGCACCCTGCAGCAGCTCGCTGTCGCGGGCCAGCGTGCGCGGGTAGCGGTCGAAATCTTCGTGCGGCGCGAACTGCAGCCGGTTCACGAAGATGCTCGCCACCACCGGCAGCCCGTGCCGCTTGGCCTGCCGCACCAGCGCCAGGTGGCCCGCGTGCAGGTTGCCCATCGTGGGCACGAAGGCGCAGGCGCCGGGCGTGCCGAGTGCCGCGCGCAGGTCGGCGATCGTGTGGACTGTCTTCATCGGTGGATCAACCCAGGAGCGTCAGTAACCGTGGAGCGTGTCGTCGGGGAAGCGGCGGGCCTTCACGTCGGCCACGTAGCGCGTGATGGCCTCGCCGATGCCGGCGCTGCCCTCCACGAAGTTGCGCACGAAGCGCGGCAACTTGCCCTGCGTGATGCCCAGCATGTCGTGCAGCACCAGCACCTGGCCCGAACAGGCCACGCCGGCGCCGATGCCGATCACCGGGATGTCGAGCGCGTCGGTGATCTGCTTGGCCACCGCCGCTGGCATCAGCTCCAGCACCAGCATCGCGGCGCCCGCATCGGCCAGCTCGCGCGCATGGCGCAGCAGCGTGGCCGCGGCTTCGTCGTCGCGGCCCTGGATGCGGTAGCCGCCCAGCGCATGCACCGACTGCGGCGTCAACCCCAGGTGCGCACACACCGGGATGCCGCGCTCCACCAGGAAGCGCACCGTCTCGGCCGTCCAGCCGCCGCCTTCGAGCTTCACCATCTGCGCCCCGGCCTGCATCAGCACCGTCGCGCTCGCGAGCGCCTGCGCCGGCCCCTGCTGGTAGCTGCCGAACGGCAGGTCGCCGATCAGCCAGGCACCGCGGTTGCCGCGCGCGACGCAACGCGTGTGGTATGCCATCTCGTCCAGCGTCACCGGCAGCGTGCTCGCCTGGCCCTGCAGCACCATGCCGAGCGAATCGCCGACCAGCAGGCAATCGACGCCGGCCGCATCGAGCAGCCGCGCGAAGCTCGTGTCGTAGCAGGTCAGCATCGCGATCGGCTCGCGGGCCGCGTGCATCTCGCGCAGCCGGTGCAGCGTCACCGCCTTGCGGCCGGGCGCCGTCTCGGTGGCGGGATGCGAACTCATGCCGGCCGCATCCCCAGCTTGTCGAGCAGCGCGCGGTCGGCCTGCACGTCCGGGTTGCCGGTGGTCAGCAGCTTGTCGCCGTAGAAGATCGAATTGGCCCCGGCCGTGAAGCACAGCGCCTGCACCGCCTCGCCCAGCGCCTGGCGCCCGGCCGACAGGCGCACGCGCGCGGTCGGCATCGTGATGCGCGCCACCGCGATCGTGCGCACGAACTCCAGCGGGTCGAGCTGCACCGTGCCGTGCAGCGGCGTGCCTTCGACCTGCACCAGGTTGTTGATCGGCACCGATTCCGGGTACGGATCGAGGTTGGCCAGCGCGCCGATCAGGCCGGCCCGCTGCGCCCGCGTCTCGCCCATGCCGACGATGCCGCCGGCGCACACCTTGACGCCGGCACCGCGCACGCGCTGCAGCGTATCGAGCCGGTCCTGGTACTGGCGGGTGCGCACGATGTCGCCGTAGAACTCCGGCGCGGTGTCGAGGTTGTGGTTGTAGTAGTCGAGGCCGGCGCTCTGCAGCGCCTCGGCATGGCCGTCTTCCAGCATGCCGAGCGTCGCGCAGGTCTCCAGCCCGAGGGATTTGACCGCGCTGACCAGCTCGGCCACCTTCTCGATGTCGCGGTCCTTCGGGCCGCGCCACGCGGCGCCCATGCAGAAGCGCGAGGCACCGGCCTCCTGGGCGCGGCGCGCGGCATCGAGCACGGCTTCGGTGTCCATCAGCTTGCCGGCCTCGACGCCGGTGTCGTAGCGCGCCGCCTGCGGGCAGTAGCTGCAGTCTTCGGGGCAGCCGCCGGTCTTGATCGACAGCAGCGTCGACAGCTGCACCTCGGCCGGGTCGAAATGCTCGCGGTGCACGGTCTGCGCGCGGAACATCAGCTCGGTGAACGGCAGCTCGAACAGCGCCTCGATGTCGGCCACCTGCCAGCGGTCGGTCGGTGCAGCCGGCGGGGCGGCGCGGGTCACGAGGTGGACGGGGGCTTCGTGGATCGTCATGGGTGTTCTTTTCTAGGCGGGTTGATAGGCGAGCCGCACGTAGATCGGTGCAAACGCCTCGGCCTGCGTGATCTCGAGCAAGCGCTCGCGCGCCAGCTCCAGCATCGCGATGAAGGTCACCACCAGCACCTGAGGTCCGCGGGTCAGGTCGAACAGCTCCTCGAACATCGCGAAGCGGCGGCCCTGCAGGCCGCGCAGCACGATGCTCATGTGCTCGCGCACGCTCAGCTCCTCGCGGGTGATCGTGTGGTGCTGGTTCAGCCTGGCGCGCTTCAGGATGTCGGCCCAGGCGGCGCGCAGCTCGTCGATCTCGACATCCGGAAAGCGCGGCGTCAGCGATTGCTCGATGGTCACCTGCGCGCGCAGGAAATCGCGCCCCAGCACCGGCAGGCGGTCGAGCCCGGCCGCGGCCAGCTTCATCTGCTCGTACTCCAGCAGCCGGCGCACCAGCTCGGCGCGCGGGTCTTCGGGCTCCTCGCCCTCGGCCGCCTTCTTCGGCGGCAGCAGCATGCGCGACTTGATCTCGATCAGCATCGCCGCCATCAGCAGGTATTCGCTGGCGAGCTCGAGGTTGGTCTTGCGGATCTGCTCGACATACGCCAGGTACTGGCGCGTCACGCTGGCCAGCGGGATGTCGAGGATGTTGAAGTTCTGCTTGCGGATCAGGTAGAGCAGCAGGTCGAGCGGGCCTTCGAAGGCCTCGAGGAAGACCTCCAGCGCATCCGGCGGGATGTACAGGTCGGTCGGCATCGTGAACAGCGGCTCGCCGTACAGGCGTGCCACGGCCACGTGGTCGACCACGGTGGGCGCTGCCGCGTCGGTGGCGGCCTGCGCCAGGGCGTCTTCGCTCACGGGGTGCCCGCTCGGTGTCGCGTTCAGGGCCGGTTCAATGCCCGGTCTGGTAGACGTAGGGCTGCTGGGCGACCTGGGCGTCGCGGTACTCGCTCTGTGCATCGCGGTCGACCGGCTTGTCCCACAGCAGCTGGCGGCCCTCGAGCATCCGGCCCGCGAGCGTCGGGTCCTTGGCCTTCAACTCCTCGATGAACGAGGTGGTGTCGGACTTGTAGGCTTTCCAGAAGAGCGGCATGGTCGGGGCCAGGTGAAGCAGCGGAGGGCGGATTTTAGCCGGCCCGGGCGRCGGCCTCGGTTTCGGCCGCGGTTTCGGCTTCACCCCGGTCAGCGACGATTCGCCCCGCTCCCAGCTCGGCCTCGAAGCCGGAACGGCGGATCAGCGACAGCGGCTGCGCATCGACCCCGGCCAGGTACAGCGCCACCCCGCGCCGCGCGAGCGAGCGCTGACATTGCGCCAGCGCATCCAGCCCCGAGGTGTCCATCGACAGCATGCGCTGCAGGTCCAGCACCACCGCGCGGGTGCCGGGCAGCACGCGGGCCGGCAGCGCCTCCAGCGTGCCGACCGCGCCGAAGAACAGCGGCCCGCTCAGCGCGAACACCTGCACGCCCGGCGCCGCACCCTCGCAGGCCTCGATGCGGAACAGCGTGCTCATCCGGTAGATGAAGAACACGCAGGCGAGCACCAGCCCGAACTGCACCGCCACCATCAGGTCGAACACCACCGTCAGCCCGAAGGTGCCCAGCAGCACCGTGCGGTAGTGCAGGCTGAAGCGGCGCAGGCGCGCGAACTCGTGCCACTCGCCCATGTTCCACGCGACGAACAGCAGGATGCCGGCGAGCCCCGCCAGCGGCACGTGCACCGCCAGCGGCGCGGCCACCAGCACCACCGCGAGCAGCGTGGCCGCGTGCACGATGCCGGCCACCGGGCTGGTCGCGCCGGCACGCACGTTGGTCACGGTGCGGGCGATCGTGCCGGTGGCGGGGATGCCGCCGAACAGCGGGGCGACCATGTTGGCCAGGCCCTGGCCCATCAACTCCTGGTTCGGGTCGTGGCGCGGCGCCTCGCTGAGGTTGTCGGCGACGCGGGCGCACAGCAGCGATTCGACGGCGCCGAGCAGCGCGATCGTCAGCGTGGGAATCAGCAGCTGCTGCGCGCTCGCCCAGCTGAACGGCGGCAGTGCGAGCCGCGGCAGGCCCTGCGGGATGCCGCCGAAGCGCGAGCCGATGGTCTCGACCGGCAACTGCAGCAGCGCGGTCGCGAGCGTCGCCAGCACCAGCGCGACGATCGGCGACGGCACGGCCTTCCAGCGCTTCGGCCACAGCGCCACCAGCGCGAGGCAGCCGAGGCCCAGCGCCAGCGCCGCCGGGTTCACGCTGCCGGCATGCGAAGCGAGCGCACCCACCTGCGTGAAGAAATCCGCCGGCAGCTTCTCGATGTGCAGCCCGAACAGGTCCTTCAGCTGCGACACGCCGATCAGCACCGCGATGCCGTTCGTGAAGCCGATGATGATGGCCACCGGGATGTAGCGCACCAGCGCGCCGAGCCGCAGCGCGCCCATCGCGAACAGCAGCACACCGGCCAGCGCGGTCGAGATCAGCAGGTTGGTCAGCCCGTAGCGCTCGACGATGCCGTAGACGATGACGATGAACGCACCGGCCGGCCCGCCGATCTGCACGCTGGAGCCGCCCAGCGCCGAGATCAGGAAGCCGGCGACGATGGCGGTGAAGATGCCTTGCTCGGGCTTGACGCCCGACGCGATCGCGAAGGCCATCGCGAGCGGCAGCGCGACCACGCCGACGGTGACGCCGGCCGATGCGTCCTGCCAGAAGCGCCGGCGGTCGTAGCCACGCAGGCTGTCGAGCAGGCGGGGGCGGAACGGGTGCAGGCGCATGGAGCCCGAGTATCGGCCCGGCCCGCGCGGGCGTCCCTTGATCTGCATCAAACGGCGCCGGGCGGGCCGCTGCCTTCAGGCTTCCTGGCGGCGTGCGCTCTCGGCGAGCTTGAGGAACTCGTGCGGTTCGCCCACCATCCAGCGCGCCAGTTGGTCGAGCAGGTTCGAGTCGATGCGCGGCGCCGCGAAGGTGACCATCACGGTCTCCAGGTCGTCGAGGTTGCCGAGCTGGAAGCTGACCTTGCCCTGGTCGTGATCGGGCAGCAGGCGCACCATCATCGTGATGTCGGCGACGAAGCTGAAGCGCACTTCCTCGAGCCGGCCGTTGACCGGGTCGCGGACCCACTTCGAATCGGGCGCGATGCCGGCCTGGCGCAGGCGGGCTTCGAGCCGCTCGATCTCCGGCGGGAAGTCCTTGCTGATCGCGACCGCGCGGCCCGATTTCTGCAGCGCGTGGATGACCACATGGTCGAACACTTCCTGCCCGCGGTGCTGCTTGCGCCGCGCGTCGACCCGGAAATCGCAGCGCACGAGGCCGTCGACCGTCGTGCTCTTGTCGAACATGAAGCGCACCGGCGGGCGGGGCAGCAGCACGTTGAGCTGCGGCGCCAGGTCCATCCAGTAGCGCCAGGCGGTCTGGCAGGCCGTCTCGACCAGCGCGGCGTTGCGCGCGAGTGCGGCCGTGTCGACCGTCTGCTGTGTCTTCAGCGCGTCGGCCTGCCGCTTCAGGTCATCCAGAAAACCCATGTTGTCCTCCCTCGAAGGCGCGCAGGATAGCCGCCCGCCGGGCGGCTGTCTCTCACCCTGTTTGGGGAACCGCGCTCAGCGCACCCGCAACCCCGGCGTCGCGCCCGGCCACGGCTCCAGCACGTACAGCCCCGGGTTGGCCTTCTCGTCGGCATGCGACGCGGCCAGCACCATGCCCTCGCTGAGGCCGAACTTCATCTTGCGCGGCGCGAGGTTGGCCACCATCACGGTGAACTTGCCGACCAGGTCCTCGGGCTTGTAGGCCGACTTGATGCCGCTGAAGACGTTGCGCGTCTTCGCCTCGCCCACGTCGAGCGTCAGGCGCAGCAGCTTGTCGCTGCCCTCGACGGCCTCGCAGGCGACG
>NZ_JBFUGW010000062.1:0-26866 GCF_056402735.1 Rhizobacter sp. P3_C12 | reverse complement strand
TGGGCGCCGCTGCGGCGCGCGCGACCGGGGCGCTGACGGGGTCGAGCCGGCGCGGCGGCGCGAGCTCGGGGTTCTTGCGGCGGCGCAGCTCCAGCGCCTCGAAGGCCATCAGCGCCGCCGCCACGTGCTTGCAGTTCAGCCCGACCGGGCACGAGCAGACGCCGCGCACCTGCAGCCCGAGCCGCCGGTCGATCGGCAGCTCGATGCGCTGCTCGTAGACGTGGGCGCCGCTGCCGCGCATGCGCGTGAGCAGCGCGAGGCCGTCGATCTGCATCGCCAGCAGCGCCTGCTCGGGCTGGAGTGCCATCGCCCGCGTCAGCGTCACGCGGTCGAACTGCTGGCCGAAATCGAACTCGGGGGGAATGGAAAATTCGGTCATGGGCTGCGGGCCATTGTCGTTCAGCCGGCGGGTGCATCCATGCGATGCTCGCGCCCCATGCAAAGACGCCTTTTCATCGCCGCGGCGGCCTGCGGGGCTGCGCCGGCCACGGTTTCGTCTGCAGTGTCGTCACCGGAATCGCCGCTCGCCACGGTGCATCCCCGACCCCTCGTTTTCCCGGCCGATTTCGGCGCCCATCCCGCGACGCGCACCGAGTGGTGGTACGTCACCGGCTGGCTGCAGGCACAGGCCGATGCGCAGCCGCTCGGTTTCCAGGTCACGTTATTCCGCTCGGCCACTGGGCTGGCCGCGTCGCCGAGCCGCTTCGGCGCACAGCAGCTGGTGTTCGCGCACGCGGTGCTCGGCGACGTGGCCGGCCAGCGGCAGCGGCACGACCAGCGCATCGCACGCGCCGGCTTCGGCATCGCCGACAGCGCCGAGGGCGACACCCGCGTGCTGCTGCGCGACTGGTTCCTGCGCCGCGAGGGCAGCGCCGGCGCGAGCCGCTACACCACCCGCGTCGCGAGCGACACCGGCGGCTTCGCGTTCGAGCTGTCGTTCGAGGCCACGCAGCCGGTGCTGCTGCAGGGCGAGGCGGGCTGGTCGCGCAAGGGGCCGAAGCCGCACGAGGCGAGCCAGTACTACAGCCAGCCGCAGCTGCGCGCCGTCGGCACGCTGACGCTGGACGGCCGCGCACGCGCGGTGCAGGGCCGCGCCTGGTTCGACCATGAATGGAGCGACCACGCACTGCCCGATGAAGCGGTCGGCTGGGACTGGATCGGCATGAACCTGGACGACGGCAGCGCGCTGATGGCGGTGCGGCAGCGGCGCGCCGACGGCACGCCGTACTACGCCGGCGGCAGCTTCCGCGCGCCGGGCGGTGCGGTGCGCAACTTCGGGCCCGACGAAGTGCGCTTCGTGCCGGGCCGCCGCTGGAGCAGCCCGCTGTCGCACGCGAGCTACCCGGTCGAATGGGTGGTCGAGACGCCGGCGGGCCGCCATCGGGTTCGCGCGCTGTTCGATGCACAGGAACTCGACAGCCGCGCCAGCACCGGCGGCTTCTACTGGGAGGGGCTCAGCGAGCTGGTGGACGCGTCCGGCCGCAGGGTCGGACTCGGCTACCTCGAGATGACCGGCTATGCCGGCCGGCTGCGCATTTAAAGCTTCTGCGCCTGCATGAAGTCGTCGAACGCGGCTTCGGCGAAGCGGAACCACAGCACCTGGTCGGCGCGGAACTTGGTGTAGTCCTCGTAGACCTTCTTCCAAGCCGGGTTCTTGCCCGACAGCTCGCTGTAGTAGTCCATCGACACCTTGAAGCAGGCTTCCATCACGTCCTTCGGGAAGCGGTGCAGCTTGGTGCCGGCACCGACCAGCTGCTTCAGCGCGCCCGGGTTGCGGGCGTCGTACTTGGCCTGCATGTCGACGTGCGCGTGCGACGACGCGGCTTCGACGATGGCCTTGTACTCCGGCGTCAGCGCGTCATAGGCCTTGGTGTTGATGAACAGGTCGACCTGCGGGCCGCCTTCCCACCAACCGGGGTAGTAGTAGTGCGGCGCGACCTTGTTGAAGCCGAGCTTCTGGTCGTCGTACGGGCCGACCCATTCGGCGGCGTCGATCGTGCCCTTCTCGAGCGCGGGGTAGATGTCGCCGCCCGGCAGGTTCTGCGGCACGGCGCCCAGGCGTTCGATGATGCGGCCGGCAAAGCCGCCGATGCGGAACTTCAGGCCCTTCATGTCGGCGACGGCGTTGATTTCCTTGCGGAACCAGCCTCCCATCTGCGCGCCGGTGTTGCCACCGGGGAAGTTGATGATGTTGTAGTTGCGGTAGAAATCGCGCATCAGCTTCAGGCCGTTGCCTTCCAGCATCCAGGCCGTCATCTGGCGCGAGTTCAACCCGAACGGGATCGAGGCGCCGATCGCGAAGGTCTCGTCCTTGCCGAAGAAGTAGTACGGCACGGTGTGCGCCATCTCGACGGTGCCGTTCTGCACGCCGTCGACCACGCCGAAGGCCGGCATGATCTCGCCGGCCGCGTGCACCGAGATCTGGAACTTGCCGCCGGTCATCTCGCCKACCTTCTTCGCGAAGACCTCGCCGCCGCCGTAGATGGTGTCGAGCGATTTCGGGAAGCTGGAGGCCAGGCGCCAGCGCAGCGCCTGCTGCGCGTGCACCACGGCCGGCGCCATGCCGGCGGCCAGCACGCCGGCGAGGCCGGTTTGACGGATGAAGGAACGGCGTTCCATGCGGTGTCTCCTTTTGAATGCGGTGATGCGGGTGTACCGCGGGGAATTCTAGAAGTCGCGTCGCGCCCGGCGCTGCGGTGTTTCCCCGTCAGCGAAACTACGCACGGGGGCTACGCAAGAAGCTCGCGGTCTTACAGGCCGGCGATCTTCATCTCGGGGATCAACACCGAGCCGATGGTCTTGGTGCCCATCGTGTAGGCGTCGGCGCCGACCGCGACGATGTTCTTCAGCATCTGCTTCAGGTTGCCGGCGATCGTGATCTCGTGCACCGGGTAGGCGATGCGGCCGTTCTCGACCCAGAAGCCGGCGGCGCCGCGCGAGTAGTCGCCGGTCACGTAGTTGACGCCCTGCCCCATCAGTTCGATCACGAACAGCCCGCGGCCGAGCTTGCGCAGCATCTCGTCGAGGTTGTCGCCGGGCTTCGTCAGCCGGCTCGTGAAGCTCAGGTTCTGCGAGCCGCCGGCGTGGCCGGTGGTCTTCATGCCGAGCTTGCGCGCCGAGTAGCTCGACAGGAAATAGCCCTGCACGACGCCGCCGGTGACGACATCGCGCACCCGCGTGACGACGCCTTCGTCGTCGAACGGCGCGCTGCCCTTGCCGCCGCGCACGTGCGGGTTCTCGCGGATGTCGATGTGCGGTGCGAGCACTTCCTTGCCGAGGCTGTCGAGCAGGAAGCTGGAGTTGCGGTACAGCGCGCCGCCGCTGGTGGCCTGCACGTAGCCGCCGAGCAGCCCGGTGGCGAGCGTCGACTCGAACAGCACCGGCACCACGCAGGTCTTGATCTTGCGCGACTTCAACCGCGACAGCGCGCGCTCGGCGGCGTAGCGGCCGATGGCTTCGGGGCTCGCCAGGTCGCCGGGGGCGCGCATCGAGCTGTACCAGGCGTCGCGCTGCATGTCGTCGCCGCCGCGGCCGGGCAGCGACGCGATCGGCGCCACCGACACCGAATGCCGCGAACTGGCATAGCCGCCGCGGAAGCCGCGGCTGTTGCCGGCGAAGAAGTGCGACTGCTGCGCCGACACGCCGGCGCCCTCGCTGTTGGTGATGCGGCGGTCGGTGGTGAGCGCGGCGGCCTCGCAGCGCTGCGCGATCTCGGCGGCGCCGGCGGCGTCGATGTCCCACGGGTGGAACAGGTCGAGGTCGCGGGTGGCGGCTGCGCCGAGCGCCAGGTCGGCGTCATCCGGCAGGCCGGCGGCCGGGTCTTCGGCGGTGAAGCGGGCGATGTCGTAGGCGGCCTTGACCGTCTGCTCCAGCGCGACCGGCGAGAAATCGGAGGTACTCGCGTTGCCGCGGCGCTGGCCGAGGTAGACGGTGACGCCGATCGACTTGTCGCGATTGCGCTCGACGTTCTCGATCTCGCCCTTGCGCACCGACACCGACAGGCCTGCGCCCTCGGAGACCTCGACCCCCATGTCGCTCGCGCCGAGCGACTTGCCGAGCGACAGCGCGTCTTCGACCAGTTGCTCGAAGCGCTCGCGCGAATACGCGAAACCGTGGATGGGGAGGGAGGACTGGGTCATGGAGGCAGCAGGCGCACGAGGCAGCCAAGAGGAAGCGAGGGCTATCATACCGACGCCCTTGCCCGTGCAGCCCTCGTTTCCCCTCATGGCCCCTCGAACTCCCAAGAATCACGTGCCCGACCCTGTCGCCTCCGAAGAGGGCGACGACGACTTCGACGGCCCCAGCAAGACGCAGCTGAAGAAGGAGATGCACGAATTGCAGACGCTGGGCGAGGCCTTCGCGGCGCTGCCCGAGAGCCGCATCGTCGGCCTGCCGATCTCCGAGACGCTGATCGGCGCGGTGATGGAATACCGCCGCACCCGCTCGCACGAGGGGCGGCGGCGCCAGATGCAATACATCGGCAAGCTGATGCGGCGCGACGATGTCGGGCCGATCCGCGAGGCGGTCACCGCGATGCAGCTCGGCCAGGCCAAGGATTCGCTGGCGCTGCACGAAGCCGAACGCTGGCGCGCCGAGCTGATCGCGAGCGACGACGCGCTGACCACCTGGATGCAGAAGCACCCGGGCGGCGACGTGCAGCAATTGCGCAGCCTGATCCGCGCGGCGCGCAAGGATGCCGCGATGGCACCCGAGCAGCGCAGCGGGCGGGCCTACCGCGAGCTGTTCCAGTTCATCAAGGCGCTGACGCTGGCGGACGACCACGATGGCGAATGAGACCTCCGCCGCGCCGCTCGACACGGTGCGCATCGGCCTGGTGTCGATCAGCGACCGGGCCTCGAGCGGCGCCTATGAGGACAAGGGCCTGCCCGCGCTGCAGGCCTGGCTGGGCCGCGCGCTGCGCAACCCGGTCGAGTGGGAGACGCGGCTGGTCCCCGACGAGCAGGCGCGGATCAGCGCGGCCCTGGTGGAGCTGGTGGACGCCCGCGGGTGCCACCTGGTGCTGACCACCGGCGGCACCGGCCCGTCGCCGCGCGACGTGACGCCGGAAGCGACGCTGGCGGTGGCCGACCGCGAGATGCCCGGCTTCGGCGAGCAGATGCGCCAGATCAGCCTGCGCTTCGTGCCCACCGCGATCCTGTCGCGGCAGGTCGCGGTGCTGCGCGGCAAGGCGCTGATCATCAACCTGCCGGGCCAGCCGAAGTCGATCGCCGAGACGCTGGAGGGCCTGCCGAACGCACAGCCGCCGGCACCGGGGATCTTCGCGGCGGTGCCGTACTGCATCGACCTGATCGGCGGGCCGTACCTCGAGACGGACGAGAGCGTGTGCCGCTCGTTCCGCCCGAAGTCGGCGCAGCGGCCACCGGCTACTTGACCAGCCGGTTCATCCGCTCCGCGTCGAAGTGCTCGGCCTTCTGCGCATCGGCCGGCACGCAGTCGTCCTTCGCCGGTGACAGCTTCTCGATCGCCGCCCACAGCAGCGCGATCTGGTGCTCGTGGCCGGCGGCGTTGTCGATCAGGCCCTTCATCGCCTGCGACACCGGGTCGTCGCCCTGCGTGACGCCGTAGGCCGAGAAACCCTTCTTGTCGCCCGGTTCGGCCTGCGACGGATCGTCCTTCGCGAGGATGATGCGCGCCGGGTTGCCGACCGCGGTCGCACCGGCCGGCACCGGCTTCGTGACGACCGCGTTCGATCCGACACGCGCGCCCTCGCCGACCGTGAACCCGCCGAGCAAGCAGGCATTCGCGCCGATGATCACGCCGCGCCCGAGCGTCGGGTGCCGCTTGGCGCCCTTCACCAGCGAGGTGCCGCCGAGCGTCACGCCCTGGTAGATCGTGCATTCGTCGCCGATCTCGGCCATCTCGCCGATCACGACGCCCATGCCGTGGTCGATGAAGACGCGCCGGCCGATCGTCGCGCCGGGGTGGATCTCGATGCCGGAGAAGAAGCGCGCGACGTGCGAGATGAAGCGCGCCGGCCAGTGCCAGCCGTGCGTCCAGCAGGCGTGCGACCAGCGGTGCATCAGCAGCGCGTGCAGGCCCGGGTAACAGGTGAGGACCTCCCAGGTGCTGCGCGCGGCGGGGTCGCGCTCGAGGATGCAGGCGATGTCTTCTCGGAGGCGGTCGAACATGGGGGGTGGGGTGAGACCGGGGCAGGTCAGTTTATCTGGCAGCTTGAAAGTCCATGGCCGTCAGGGGCAAGCGGCGGCCTTCACGGGCGCCGCTGGATGGCGCGTGCGATGCCGCGCAGGATGTGCACCTCTTCCGCGCTGAGCGCCGCCCGGTTCAGCAGCTGGTTCAGCCGCGGCATCAGCTTCTTCGGTGCGGCCGGGTCGAGGAAGCCGATGTCGGCGAGCGCCTGCTGCCAGTGCGCGAGCAGGCCCTGCACCTGGGCGCCGTCGGCGAGCGTCGCATCCGGCACGCGCGGCACCACGTCGAAGCCGCCGAGCGCCTGGCGCCAGTCGTAGGCCAGCAGTTGCACCGCCTGCGCGAGGTTCAGCGAGCCGTACTCGGGATGGGTCGGGATGCTGATGCAGGCATGGCAGCGGTAGACGTCGTCGTTGGCCATGCCGAAGCGCTCGGAGCCGAACACGAAGGCGACGCGGTGCTCGCTGCCGGCCAGTTCGGCGAACAGCGGCCGCGGCGCGTGCGTCGCCGGGCCGAAATCGCGCGGCGTCATCGCGGTGGCGCAGGCGTAGCTGATGCCGTCGAGCGCCTCGGCGAGGCTGCCCACCACGCGGGCGCGCACCAGGATGTCGGCGGCGCCGCTGGCCATCGCGACGGTGTCCTCGTGCACCAGCGCATCGGCAAAGCGCGGCGCCACCAGCACCAGGTCGCTGAAGCCCATCGTCTTCATCGCGCGCGCGGTGGCGCCGATGTTGCCGTAGTGGCTGGTGTTGAGCAGGATGAAACGGGTGCTGTCGGTGGACATCGGTGGCTCGGGGATTTCCCCAGGGACGAACGGCTAAAATCCGCGATTATCCGCAGCACCCCGCGTGCTGACCGCTCTTTCTCACCTCCGTCTGCCTCTCACCCTTCAGGGCGCCTCATGTCGCAAGCACTGCATCCCATGCTCAACGTGGCCATCAAGGCCGCACGCGCCGCCGGCGCGATCATCAACCGGGCGTCGCTCGACCTCGACCTGCTGAAGGTGAACACCAAGTCGCCCAACGACTTCGTGACCGAGGTGGACCAGCTGGCCGAGCAGGCCATCATCGAGACGCTGCTGACGGCCTACCCCGGCCACGGCATCCTGGCCGAGGAATCCGGCCGCGCGCACGGCGCGAAGAACAGCGAATACGTCTGGATCATCGATCCGCTGGACGGCACCACCAACTTCATCCACGGCTTCCCGGTCTATGCGGTGTCGATCGCGCTCGCCTACCGCGACCAGATCCAGCAGGCCGTGGTGTACGACCCGACGCGCAACGACCTGTTCTATGCCTCGAAGGGCCGCGGCGCGTTCCTGAACGACAAGCGGCTGCGCGTGTCCAAGCGCACGCGCATGCAGGATTCGCTGATCGGCACCGGCTTCCCGTTCCGCAAGGGCGACAACTTCAAGCGCTACGTGAAGATGTTCGAGGAAGTGATGCAGAACTGCGCCGGCCTGCGCCGCCCGGGCGCCGCGGCGCTCGACCTGTGCTACGTGGCCGCCGGCTTCTACGACGGCTTCTTCGAGACCGGCCTGAACCCCTGGGACATCGCCGCCGGCTCGCTGATGATCACCGAGGCGGGCGGACTGATCGGCAACTTCACCGGCGAATCCGACTTCATGTACCAGCGCGAGGTGGTCGCCGGCAACCCGAAGATCTACGGGCAGATGGTCGGGATCCTGGCGCCGTACACGCGGGTGATCAAGGCGGATGACACCGCCGCGGCGGCGGTGGCGGTGGCGTTGGCGGCAGACGGAGTGCCCGAGCATGCGCTGACACCCGAATCGGCGCTGGCTGCGACGGCGAAGCCGGCCGAGCCGGAGAAGAAGAAGGCCGTGCGGATTCGCAAGGCCGATCTGAAGGGCTGATCGGCAGTCAATCCCAGCCGGTCCACTTGGCGGTGGACCGGCTCGACTCCACCGTCTTCTCCATGAACTTGACGCCCCGCGCCCCGTCTTCGAGCGTCGGGAAGTCCCCTTCCAGCGCCCCGAGCGAGCGCCCCTCCTCCTTCGCGAGGATCGCCTCGGCGACGCCCAGGTAGAGGTTCGCGAACGCCTCGATGAACGCCTCCGGGTGCCCGGTCGGCAGCCGCGAGGCCTTCTTCGCCGCGTCGCCCAGCCACGGCGAGCCGCGCGTCAGCAGGCGCTTCGGCCCGTCGAGCGAGGCATGCACCAGCAGGTTCGGATCCTCCTGGTGCCAGGTCAGCGAGCCCTGGGTGCCGAACACCCGCAGCCGCAGGTCGTTCTCGCCGCCAATCTCGATCTGCGACGCGATCATCACGCCGCGCGCGCCGCCCCGGTAGCGCAGCAGCAGGTTGCCGTCGTCGTCGAGCCGGCGGCCCGGCACGAAGGCGGTGAGATCCGCGCACAGCGCCTCGATCTCCAGCCCGCAGACGCTCGCCACCAGGTTCTCGGCATGCGTTCCGATGTCGCCGATCGCACCGACGATGCCGCTCCTCGCCGGGTCGACGCGCCAGTCGGCCTGCTTGTGGTCGCCGGCCTCCAGCTGCGTCGCGAGCCAGCCCTGGTTGTATTCGACGATCACCTTGCGGATCTGGCCGAGCTCTCCGCTGCGCACCATCTCGCGCGCCTGCCGCACCATCGGGTAGCCGGTGTAGTTGTGCGTGACGCCGAACACCGTGCCGCTGCGCTCGCGCGCCGCGAGCAGCGCCTGCGCCTGCTCGCTGGTGTGCACCAGCGGCTTGTCGCACACCACGTGGATGCCGGCCTCGGTGAAGGCCTTCGCCACCTCGAAGTGCACGTGATTCGGCGTCACGATGCTGACGAAATCGATGCGCTCGCCGCGCGGGCGTTTCAGCTCGTCGTCGAGCAGCGCCTGCCAGCTGCCGTGGTTGCGCGCGTCGGCCAGGCCGAGATCGCGTCCCGAGGACCGCGCCTTCTCGGCATCGGCCGACAGCGCGCCCGCCACCAGCTCGATCTGCCCATCCAGCGCCATCGCCTTGCGGTGCACCGCACCGATGAACGCACCCCGGCCGCCACCGACCATCGCATATCGCAGCTTGCGCATCAGCAGCCCCTTCTCACTTCTCGAACGACGCGTCGAACGCCCGCGCCGACGGCTTGAAATCGAGCCGGCGCGAGAACGCCGCGCTCTCGGTCGCGCCATGCACGCGGTCCATGCGGCTGTCTTCCCACTCGACGCTCAGCGGCCCCTGGTAGCGGATGTCGTTGAGCGCGACGATGATTCCCTCGAAGTCGATCATCCCGCGCCCGACGCTGCGGAAATCCCAGAAGCGCCGCGCGTCGCCGAAGCTGGTGTGCCCGCCGAACACGCCGACCGAGCCGTCGCCCTTGCCCCACCACACGTCCTTCATGTGCACGTTGTGGATGCGCGGGCCGAAGGTGCGCAGGAACTTGACGTAGTCGACGCCCTGGTAGCCCAGGTGGCTCGGGTCGAAGTTGAAGCCGAAGCGCTGGTGGCCTTTGACCGCCTCGATCGCGCGCTGGCTGCTCGCGATGTCGAACGCGATCTCGGTCGGGTGCACCTCGAGCGCGAAGTTCACGTCGACCTCCTCGAACATGTCGAGGATCGGCGTCCAGCGCGTTGCGAAGTCCTCGAAGCCCTTGTTCCAGAACGCCTGGTTCGTCGGTGGGAAGGCATACAGCGCATGCCAGATCGACGAGCCGGTGAAGCCGGTCACCGTCTTCGCGCCGAACTTCGCGGCGGCGCGCGCGGTGTCCTGCATCTCCTTCGCGGCGCGCCGGCGCACGCCCTCGGGCTCGCCGTCGCCCCAGACATGGGCCGGCAGGATCGATTTGTGCCGCTCGTCGATCAGGTCGCACACCGCCTGGCCGGTCAGGTGATTGCCGATCGCGAAGCACTGCAGGCCGTGCTGCTCCAGCAGCCGGCGCTTGTCGGCCACGTAGCGTTCCGACTGCAGCGCCTCCTGCACATTGAAATGGTCGCCCCAGCAGGCGAGCTCCAGCCCGTCGTAGCCCATCGATTTCGCGAGGGGCGCCAGTTCGGCGAGCGACAGGTCGGCCCACTGGCCGGTGAACAGGGTGACGGGTCTGGGCATGGTCAGCTCCTCAGATCAGGTGGTTCAGAACGGTGAGTCCGGCACGTAGTACTTGGCCGCGTTGTCCTTGGTGATCAGCACCGACGGGATGATCGTGGTCGCCGGCATCGCGGTGCCCTTCACCCGCGCCTCGGCGGTCATCTTCATCGCGTCGGCGATCATGCTGGGCGAGTAGGTCACGTCGGCGGTGACGATCTTGTCGCCGTCCATCACCTTCTTGATGTAGTCCTTCGAGCCGGCGCCGCCGATCACCAGCTTCACGTCGCTGCGCTTGGCCTGCTCGATCGCCTTCTGCACGCCCACCGCCATGTCGTCGTCCGAGGCCCACACGGCATCGATCTGCTTGAAGCGCGTCAGGTAGTCCTGCATCACCTTGAAGGCATCGTCGCGGTTCCAGTTGCCGTGCTTGGCATCCAGCACCTTGATGCCCGGGTTCGCCTTCATCACCGCGTTGAAGGCATCGACGCGCTGGTTGTCGATCACCGTCGGGATGCCGCGCAGGATCACCACGTTGCCCTTGCCACCCATCGCCTTGGCCATGTACTCGCCGGCCACCTTGCCGAAGCCGGGGTTGTCGCCGGCCACGTAGGCGTTCTGCGCGCTGGTGTCGGTCAGGCCGCGGTCGACCACGGTCACGTACACGCCCTTGGCCTTGACCTGCGCGACCGGCTGCGTCAGCGGCGCGGATTCGAACGGCAGGATCACCAGCGTGTTGATCTTGTTGACCGTCTGCAGGTCCTGCACCTGGTTGGCCTGCTCCGAGGCCGAGCCTGCGGTCTTCACGATCACCTGCAGGCCGGGATGCGCCTTCTCGAGCTCGGCCTTGGTGCGGTTGGCCCAATAGACGACGCCACCGGCCCAGCCGTGCGTGGCGGCCGGGATGGACACGCCCATCACGACCTTGTCCTGGGCGAAGGCGGTGGCGCCTGCGGCAAGTGCCGCCAGCGTCACGAGGATGCGGGGAATGAACTTCATGGAACTCGTCTCCTGTTGTGTGTCGATCGGGACTCGATCGGGGTCTCTGCGGAACATGACCGTTGCCGGCCGGGGAACTAACGCCGCCCCCTCTGGAGGAAGGCGACGATGATGATCACGATGCCCTGCACGGCGGCGTTCAGGTACACGCTGATGATGCTGGTGAGGTTCAGGATGTTGCTGATCACCGAGAGCAGGATCGCGCCGACCACGGTGCCGGTGATGCGGCCCTCGCCGCCCTTCAGCGCGGTGCCGCCGACGATCACCGCGGCGATCGCCTCCAGCTCCCACAGCAGCCCGGTGGTCGGCGAGGCCGAGCCGAGGCGCGGCACGTACAGCACGGTGGCCACGCCGACGCACACGCCCAGCAGCATGTAGGTCAGCACCTTGATGCGGTCGACGTTGACGGCCGCATAGCGCGCGACCTGCTCGTTCGAGCCGATCGCCTGCACGTAGCGGCCGTAACCGGTGCGGTTCAGGATCAGCGCGCCCAGCAGCGCGACCGCGGCGAACACCCAGATCGGGAACGGCACGCCCAGCAGGCTGCCGTAGTAGACCGGGCTGTAGGCGTCGGAGAGCTTGCCGTCGAGCGTGATCGCGCCGCCGTTGGCCAAGTAGGTGAGGTAGGCGCGGAAGATCCCGAGCGTGCCCAGCGTGACGATGAACGGCTCGATGCGGCCCTTCGTGACGAGCAGCCCATGCGCGAGGCCGAAGACCGCGCCGAGCACCAAGGCGAACACGATGCCGATCGCCACCGTCAGCAGCGGCGAGCCGACCTGCGCGGCGATGCCGTTCATCAGCAGGATCATGCTGCCGGCGATCAGCGCCGCCATCGAGCCGACCGACAGGTCGATGCCGCCGCTGATGATCACGAAGCACATGCCCACCGCGATGATGCCGATGAAGGCGGTGCGGGTCAGCACGTTCATCGCGTTGTCCCAGGTCGCGAAATCGCCGTTCAGCAGCGTGCCGGCGATGCACAGCAGCACGAGGCCGAGCCACGGGCCTGCTGCCTGCAAGCGCAGACGCCAAGCGGCCGTGACAGGTGAGGCCGGGCCGAGCGCCGGGCCGCCCCAAGCCGGCCCGGATCCCCCCGGGGGATCGGTCGGCGTACCCGCCGGCCGAGGGGTCCTAATGTGTTCCTGTGGCATGAGCGATGAGTTCCTCTTCGGTCAGGTGGTCGGCCGACAGCGTGGCCTGCAGCCGGCCCGCGCGCATCACGGCGACGCGGTGGCACAGGCCGATCAGCTCGATCAGCTCGGATGAAATGACGACGACGCCGCGGCCCTGCTCGGCCAGGCGCTGGATCAGGAAATAGATGTCGCGCTTGGCACCGACGTCGACGCCACGCGTCGGCTCGTCGAGCACCACCACGCGCGGTTGCGGCTGCAGCACCTTCGCGATCGCGAGCTTCTGCTGGTTGCCGCCCGACAGCGACGACGCGCGGCTGCCGAGGTCGCGCGTGCGGATGCCGAAATCCGCCACCGCCTGCTGCAGCGCGCGCTGCTCCGACGCCAGGTCGAGCAGCGGGTGCGTGTGGCGCGCCAGGTCCATCAGCGTCAGGTTGTCGCGCAGCGAGAGCCGCACGTGCAGGCCCTTGCCCTTGCGGTCTTCGCTGAGGTAGGTGAGCCCGTGCTGCGCCGCCTCGCGCGGGCTGCGCATCTGGATCTCGTTTCCATTCAGTTCGATGCGCCCGGCGCTACGCGGCCGCAAGCCCAGCAGGCCTTCGAACATCTCGGTGCGGCCGGCGCCGACCAGCCCGGCGAAGCCGAGGATCTCGCCCGGGCGCACCTCGAAGCTCACGTCGTGCGCCCAGCCGGGCACGCTGAGGCCGTCGACCTTCAGCAGCGGCGCCGGCGTGCCGGCCACCGGCAGCTTCACCGGGAACATGTCCGACAGCTCGCGGCCGACCATCAGGTTGGCCATCTGCTGGCGCGAGAGCCCGGCGGTCGGCGCGCGCGTCACGAAGCGGCCGTCGCGCATCACGACGATCTCGTCGGTGATGCGCTCCACCTCGTCGAGCTTGTGCGAGATGTAGACGATGGTCACGCCGTCGGCCTTCAGCTGCGCGATCAGCGCGAACAGCCGCTGCGTCTCGCCGGGCGTGAGCGTCGCGGTCGGCTCGTCCATGATCAGCAGCCGCGCCTTGCGCGACAGCGCCTTCGCGATCTCGACCAACTGCTTCTCGGCGACGATCAGCTCGCGCACCCGGGTGTCGGGGTCGGCATCCAGGCCGACCTGCTGCAGCACGCGGCGCGCTTCGTCGCGCATCGCCGCGTCGTCGAGCAGCCAGCCGCGTCGGCGCTCATGGCCGAGGAAGATGTTCTGCGCGATGCTCAGGTCCTCGGCCAGGTTGAACTCCTGGTGGATCAGCACGATGCCGCAGCGCTCGGCATCGCGCGAGTTCGTGAAGCGCTGCGGCGCGCCGTCGACGCGCAGTTCGCCATCGCTCAAGGCCTCGTAGCCGGAGAGGATCTTCATCAGCGTCGACTTGCCGGCACCGTTCTCGCCGAGCAGGCCGACCACGCGGCCGGGTTCGAGCTCGAAACTGACGCCGTGCAGCACGCGCACCGGGCCGAAGTCCTTGGTCACATCGGCGAACGACACTTGAAGGCTCATGTCACGGCCTCCGGAACGCTGCCGCGTGCGCGCATCGTCTCCTGCAGCGCCAGCACGCCGGCGCCGATCACGCCGGTGCGCTCGCCGAGCGGCGCGTACTGGATGTCGAGGTGCCGCGTCGACAGCGCCAGCGAGCGGTGGTACACGCTCTGCCGGATCGACGCCAGCAGCAGCGGCCCGATGCCGGTGATGCCGCCGCCGATGAACACATGCGACGGGTTGAAGAAGTTGACGATCGACGCCAGCATCTGCCCGATGCGCGTGCCGGCCTTCTGCACGATGCCGTGCGCGGCGGCGTCGCCGGCGCGGCTCGCCTGGCCCACGTCGATCGGCGAGATGCTGCCCTGCGCCTTCAGCACCTGGGCCAGCAACGCGCTCTGGCCCGACTGCGCCGCCTCGACCGCCATGCGCGAGATCGCCGGCCCGGCCGCCATCGCCTCGACGCAACCCAGGTTGCCGCAGTGGCAGCGCGGGCCGTCGGGGTCGACGCAGATGTGGCCGACGTCGCCGGCCGAGCCGTCGGCACCGCGGTAGACCTCGCCGTGGCAGACGATGCCGCAGCCGATGCCGGTGCCGATCTTGACCACCAGGAAATTGGGCAGCCGCCGGTGCAGCCGCCACAGCTCGCCGAGCGCCATCACGTTGACGTCGTTGTCGATGAAGACCGGCGCCGCATAGTCCTCGCCCAGCACGTCGCGGATCGACAGCCCTTCCCAGCCCGGCATCAGCGGCGGGTTGACCAGCAGCCCGCTGCCGAAGGCGACCGGCCCCGGCACCCCCATGCCGATGCCGATCACCTCCTTGCGGGTCGCGCCGCAGCGCTGCAGCAGCTCGCGCAGCAGCTCGCGGATGCGCGACAGCAGCACCGCCGGGCTGGCGCGCACGTYGGCCGGCTCGGCATGGTGGGCCAGCACGCCCATGTCGGGCGAGAGGATCGCCACGTCGAGGCTGGTCGCGCCGAGGTCGATGCACGCGAGCACGCCGACCGCGCGGCTCATGCGCAGCGCCTCCGGCCGGCGCCCGCCGGACGAGGCCTGCAGGCCGATCTCTTCCAGCAGGCCGCGCTCCACCAGGCCGGCGACCGCTGCGTTGGCCTTGCTCTTCGAGAAGGTGGATGCGGCGGCCAGCGCGCTGCGCGAGCTGCTGGCCGACCAGAACACGGTCTCCAGCACGGCCAGTTCACCCGGCGACAGATCGTCCCAGCGGATCACCTTGCTTGTCTCCTTGCGGCCGTGGTCGGCCTGCCTGTGGTCGTCTTCGGGCCGGAACGTCCGGGCCGAGCGCCTTGGAGCGGATGCTAAGAACAGCACTTCGGCGCCGCAAGTGCGATCTTTGACCAAATTCAGGTCAAATGCATGGCGACCCCAGAGGCATATCCGGTCCGGCATGCCGGCCTGTACCATCCTGCGGACCACCTCGCGCTCACCCGCTGCACCATGCGCCAGCTCGAAAAACTGTCGATCGAGAACTACAAGTCCATCCGCCAGCAGACGCTCGAGCTGGGGAAACTCAATGTCTTCATCGGCGGCAATGGTTCGGGGAAGTCGAACCTGATCTCGGTGTTCAGGTTCCTGCGGGAAATCGTGACCGAGAACCTGCAGGGCCACGTGGGTGTCAAGGGGGGTGCTGATGCGCTGCTCCACCTGGGCCAGAAGCATTCGCGCTCGATGTCCTTTGCGCTGGCGTTCTCGCAAGGCCGGATCGAGAGCACTTACCGGGTTTCACTCGTGCCAACGGCTGATGACAGCCTGCTGGTCGATGAGGAGACCGCATCGCTCCGGGATGCTGCGGTAAAGCCCTACCAGGTGTCCCAGGTTGAGGCCGCCGCGCCCGCCAAAGAGTCCACGCTGGCTCGACAGGCCCACGTGGCCGCGCAGAAGGCCATGCTCGACCTGAAGAGCTACCGCGTCTACCACTTCCACGACACGAGCGACAGCGCCGCGGTGAAGTTGACGGGAGACGTCGACGACAACCGCTTCCTGCGGCCCCAGGCGGAGAATCTCGCTTCTTACCTCTTCTGGATGCGCGGCAAGCACCCGGACCACTACCGCAACCTCGTCGACATCGTCCGGCAGGTCGCGCCCTTTTTCGACGACTTCCAGCTGCAGCCGTCGCGCTTGAATGAATCGAAGATCCGGCTCGAATGGCGCGAGCGGGGCAGCGACGCCTACATGAACGCACACGCCCTCTCCGACGGCACGCTGCGATTCATCTGTCTGGTGACGCTGCTGACCCAGCCCGAGTTGCCGGGACTCGTCCTGCTTGATGAGCCGGAATTGGGCCTTCACCCCGCAGCCATCACGCTGCTGGCCGACCTCATTTCCTCGGCATCGGAGCGAACCCAGGTGATCGCGGCCACTCAGTCGGTATCGCTCGTGAACCGACTGAAGCCTGAAGACCTGTGGACCGTCGATCGCCAGGAGGGGCCGACACAGTTCCGCCACCTGAGCAGCAGCGACATGTCGCAATGGCTCGATCACTACGCGCTGGGCGAGCTCTGGGAAATGAACGTGCTGGGCGCCAGGCCGTGAAACGGGTGCTCATCGTCGTCGAAGGACAGACGGAAGAGCGTTTCGTCAAGACCGTCCTGCAGCCTGCACTGGAGCCGATCGGATTGGCAATCACACCAACCATCGTGGCGACGAAGCGTGTGAAGGACGGCGGCACGTTCAAGGGCGGCATCCACAGCTACGGCCAGTTCCGTGAGCACCTGCGGCGGGTCCTTGTCGGCAGTGGTGGCGCCCTGGTGACCAGCATGATCGACTACTACGCGTTGCCAACGGATTTCCCCGGGATGTCGGACCGCCCCGCCCATGGCACGCCGAGGCAGYGTGTCCAGCACGTCGAGCGCGCCTTGCAGGTCGACGTCGGGCAGCCCAATTTCCTTCCCTTCATTGCGCTTCACGAATTTGAAGCGTGGCTGTTCTCCGATCCGCAGACCGTTCCCTCGGTGTTGGCGCAACCACGGCAATCGGCGGCCTTTGCTTCCATCGCCAATGCCCACGCGCCGGAAGACATCAACGAGAAGCCGGAGACGGCACCATCCAGGCGGCTGCTCGATCTGTTTCCGGGCTATCGGAAGGCCCTGCACGGACCGCCAGCTGCGCAGCGCATCGGCCTGCCGACCATCCGCGCGCGGTGCCCCCACTTCGACCACTGGCTGAGCCGGGTCGAGGCCCACGCAGCCGCTTGACCCGTTGCAGCGCCGTCAGGTCGCCAGCACCCGCCGCACCAGCCGCAGCAGTTCCTCCATCGTGTTCTGCTTGCGCATCAGGCTGCGGACGCCCGCATCGGCGGCCTGGGCCTGCAGTTCCTCGGTGATGTAGCCCGAGCTGATCACCACCGGCAGGTCGGCGCGGATGTCGCGCAGCGCCAGCGCCACGTCGAGGCCGGAGTAGCCCGGCATGTTGAAGTCGGTGATCACGAGGTCGAAGGCCAGCGGCCGCACGGCGACCGCCGCGACCGCCTCGTGCCCATCGCGGAACGCAGTGACCCGGTAGCCAGCCTGCAGCAGCAGCCGCTCCACCATCAGCACGATCACCTCGTCGTCGTCGACGTAGGCCACGTGCTGGCCGGCGCCTTGCAGCGCCCCGGGCGCGGTGACCGGCAGCGCTTCCTCGACCGGCTCCGCTTCGGCGGCCGGCAGGTAGAGGTGCATCGTCGTGCCGAGCCCGGGCGCGCTGTCGACGCGGATCGCGCCGTGGTGCGCCGCGACGATGCCGTGCACCACCGACAGCCCGAGCCCGGTGCCCTGCCCGGTCGGCTTGGTCGTGAAGAACGGCTCGAAGATGCGCGCCTGCGTGGCCGCGTCCATCCCGACGCCCTGGTCCTGCACCCACAGGTGGGCATGGTGCCCGGCGGCCAGTGGCGGCGTGGTGCCCATGGCGCGCTCGTCGCCCGGCACCACCTCGTACGCCGCCAGCCCGACCTCGATGCGCCCCGGCCGCCCCTGCAGCGCATGCCAGGCGTTGGTGCACAGGTTCATCAGCACCTGCTGCACCTGGGTGCCGTCGGCGTTGACGTGCAGCGCCGGCGCTGCCAGGCGGCACTCCAGCGACACCGCCGCCGGCAGCGTGGAACGCAGCAGCCGCACCGATTCCTCCACCAGCGGCTGCAGCGGCTGGTTGACCAGCGCCTGCGGCTGGCGGCGGCCGAACGCGAGGATCTGCTGCACCAGGTCGCGGGCGCGCACGCTGGCCTTGTGGATCTGCTCCAGGCTCGCGAGCGCCGGGTGGCCGGCACCGATGTCCTCGCGCGCCAACGCGACGTTGCCGAGGATCGCCGCGAGGATGTTGTTGAAGTCATGCGCGATGCCGCCGGCCAGCGTGCCGATCGACTCGATGCGCTGCGATTCGCGCAGCTGTGCCTCGAGCGAGCGGCGCTCGCGGTCGCTGCGCCACAGCCGGCGCACCATCACGATGATCAGCAGGTGCAGCAGCAGCCAGGCCAGCGCGGTGAACAGCGCCAGGCGCCGCCAGCTGGCGAGCACGTCGTCGTGGCTGAGCGCTACCGTCAGGAAGAACGGGTAGCCCTTCACGACCACCGTGCCCGAGATGCGCCGCACGCCGTCGGTGAAGGCGACGTACTCGTTCACCGCCTCCGGCTGCCCGGCCTTGACCGCGCGCAGGATCGGCTGGTCGGGCGGCATCGGCTTGTTGACCTCGGCATCGATCTGCGGCCAGCGCAGCACCAGATTCCCGGCCTCGGTGCGGCGCAGGAACACCGTGCCGTTGCGGCCGATGTCGAGCTTGCGGAACTGCTGCTGGAAGTAGGTGAGGTCAAGCGGCGCCAGCGCGGCACCGACGAACCGGCCTTGCGCATCGAGCACCGGGCGCGTCATCACGATGGTCGGGCGCTGGCTGACGCGGCCGGTCACCACATCGGTGAACAGCAGGCCGGCCTGCGCGTCGCGCTGGTAGGCCTTGAAGAACGAGCGATCGGCATAGTTCGCCATCGGCGTGGTGGACGACGAGGTCACGTAGCGCTGGTCGCCGCGGGCATCGATGATGCGCAGCGCGATCAGCTCGTCGAAATCGCGCAGCATCGCGTCGAGTTCGCCGTTGACCTGCCGGGCGTGGGCGAGTTCGCCCTGCGGTGCGAGCGCCGCGGGCGGCACCGTCTGCGTCAGCGCGCGCAGCACGGCATCGGTGCGGCGGAAGGTGCCGTCCATGCGCACCTCCAGCGTGCGCGCGTAGTTCAGCGCGGTGGTCTGGGCGGACTGGATGGCATCCTGCCGCGCCACCCACAGCAGCCAGCCGATCAGCAGCGAGGCGGCCAGCGTTGCACCGACCAGCAGGGCCGCGAACTTGCGACGCGGCGGATGCAGTGCGGCGGTCGCCGGCGGGAGTGTGGCCATGGGATGGGCTTTTAGCCCGGCGCGGCGGGCGGCGCAATCGGGGGCGCCGAGCGTGCACCCCGGCGTGAAATCATTGCGCAAGCGTCTCAATGCGCAGCCCGAGGTGCCGATATCCTGCACAGGTGGACAGCTCGTCAGGGGAGGCGTGGCGCCACCGTGAACCAGTGCACAAGTCCGGAAGTCGAGCGTGATCAAGAAAATAGCCGTCAGCGAGTTGCGCCTGGGCATGCATGTCCACGAGTTCTGCGGCTCGTGGATGGATCACCCGTTCTGGCGCTCGAAATTCACGCTGAAGAGCGACGCCGACTTCGAACGCATCCAGTCCGGCGGCGTGACCGAACTCTGGATCGACACCGGCAAGGGCCTGGATATCGAAGGGCCCGCGGCCACGGTACGGGCCATCACGCAGGAATCGGTGGCCGACGAGGTCGAGCGCGAGCTGGAGTTCGTCGCGTCGATGCCGATGGAGTTCGATGCGCTCGACAGCGGCGATGCCGCGATGGCCAAGGCCGCCGCGCTGTACCGCCGCTCGGTGCCGAAGATCGCGTCGATGTTCGGCGAGGCGCGGCTGGGCCGCGCGATCGACGCCGGCCAGTGCGAGGAGCTGGTCGAGGAGATCTCCGAATCGGTGCTGCGCAACCCCGGCGCGCTGATCAGCGTCGCGCGGCTCAAGCGCGCCGATGAATACACCTACATGCACTCGGTGGCCGTCTGCGCGCTGATGGTGTCGCTCGGCCGCCAGCTCGGCCTGCAGGGCGAGCAGCTGAAGAAGGCCGGCCTGGCCGGCATGCTGCACGACCTGGGCAAGGCGGTGATGCCGCTCGAGGTGCTGAACAAGCCCGGCAAGCTCACCGATGCCGAGTTCGACATCATGAAAAGCCACCCCGAGCGCGGCCACGAGATGCTGCTCGAAGGTGGCAGCGCCGGCGCCGTGGTGCTCGACGTGTGCCTGCACCACCACGAGAAGGTCGATGGCAGCGGCTACCCGCACAAGCTGTCGGGCGAGCAGATCAGCCTGTTCGCGAAGATGGGCGCGGTGTGCGACGTGTACGACGCGATCACCTCGGTGCGGCCGTACAAGAGCGGCTGGGATCCGGGCGAGGCGCTGCGCCGCATGGCGCAGTGGAAGGGTCACTTCGAGCCGCGCGTGTTCCAGGCCTTCGTCAAGACGGTGGGCATCTACCCGATCGGCTCGCTGCTGCGGCTGCAGTCCGGCAAGCTCGCGGTAGTGACCGCGCAGAACGCGCAGAACCTGCTGGCACCGAAGGTCAAGGCCTTCTTCAGCACCAAGTCGAACATGCGCATCGAGCCGCTCGAGATGGACCTGGGCAGCGCCTGGTGCCAGGACAAGGTGCTGCGCTGCGAATCGCCGGACGAATGGAAGTTCAAGGATCTCGATATCCTCGCGGGCGTGCAACGCAATGGATGACCCACCCCCGAGGCGCTGACGCGCCTCCCCCTCAAGGGGGCGCCTCCAGTGGCCCGGCAAAGCCGGCTCCACGGAGGCTGCTGGATCGGGAACGACGCATCGAAGACAGCCCGCAGCTTGATGCCCGTACCGCCGCTCCGGCGTAGTCCGCCAAGCGCGGCTGATTCATACCAGAACAGCCTCCGCAAGCACCCTCGCTCGGAACCGTTGCGGCAGGTCCGCCGGCGTCAACAGATCAACGCGAACACCGAGCAACTCCTCGAGCTCTGCGTGCAGCCCCCCCAGATCGAAGAGTGTCGCCCCCGGCAGCGCATCCACCAGAAGATCGAGGTCACTCCCATCCTTGTCGGTGCCCAGCAGCACCGAGCCAAATACTCTCGGATTGGCCGCACGGAACCTGCCGACGGTTGCTCGAACAGCACCTCGCTGACGGTCCAGGGCAATCGATGGTCGCATTTTGCTGGGGCGTAAGTTGGCGGTGAGTGCTGCCGTTCTATCACACCGCTCACGGCCGGTTGAAGAACTCCCACATCAGCGCGTTCGCCGACACCGCCTGGCTCGGCGCCTCGCCGCGTGCCTTCTGCCCACCGGGCCACGAATGCCCGCCGGTCTCGGTGACGCACAGCTTCACCTGCGCCGCGCCGCTGCACGACACATGCACCTCGCAGCGAGCACCCGGCTTCTCCAGCACCGTCCGGGGCGCACCGGTGCAGGCATCGTGGCGCACCCACCGCGCCACCGTGTCGGGCACCGACGCGAACTCGCCGGTCGCCCCACGCAGCCGCGTGTTGCTGCTGAACCCGCCGTCGAACGGCACCATCGGGTCGTTGCGCGCATGGAGGTGCAGCACGCTGACCGGCCGCGCCGGCGTGCAGCGCCGCGTGTTGTCGGTGCCGGCCACCGCGGCGATCGCGCTGAACACATCGCCGGCCTCGCAGGCGAGCCGGTAGACCATCATCGCGCCGTTGGACATGCCGGTCGCGAACACCCGGTTCGGGCCGACCACCATCTGCTGCTGCAGGTTCGCGACCACCTGCCGGATGAAGCCGACATCGTCGACCTCGCGGTCGCGCGCCTGGCCGCAGCAGCTGCCGGCATTCCAGGTGGCGAGCGTGCCGCGGCGCAGGCGGCTGTAGCCGTTCGGGAACACCAGCACCGCGCCCTCGCGCTCCGAGAGGCTGATCAGCCCGTAGTTCGCATCATCGGCCTGGTAGTCCATGCTCCCGCCGCCGCCGTGCAACGCGACGACCAGCGTCTGCGGCCTCGCGGCATCGAAAGCCTTCGGCACGTGCACGCGGTACGTGCGGTCGAGCTCGCCGTGCCGCACCGTGTAGCGGTAGTCGCCGGGCGTGGCGATGCGGGCCCGCGGGTCGTCCTGCGCCTGGCACAGGCTGTTGCACAACAGCAGCCCCAGGGCTGCGGCGAAACCGGTCAGGCGGCGCATAGTTTCACCTTCGCTGCAAGATCCTGCGTCGAGCTTACGACCCTGGGCGCAGCGCGGATCGCAGGGTCTGCTACGTTCCATTTCAATTTCGTCACGGGAGATGCCCATGCTCAAGCTCACCACCTGCCTCGGCGCGCTCGCGCTCGCGGCCTGCGCCTCGCAACCGGCCGCCGTCGCGGTGCCGGCCAACCTGGTGCCGACCGGCGAACGGGCCGTCGAACGGCTCGGCGCGCGCGGCGTGCAGATCTACGAATGCCGCAACAAGGTCGGCGGCAGCGGCACCGAATGGGTGTTCGTCGCGCCCGAGGCCGATCTGTTCGACGTGCAGGGCGCGCCGGCCGGCAAGCACTATGCCGGCCCGCACTGGGAGCTCGCCGACGGCAGCCGCATCGTCGGCACCGCGAAGGCCCGCGCCGACGCCCCGCTGGCCGGCGCGATCCCGTGGCTGCTGCTGTCGACGCGCTCGGTGGGCGGACCGGGCCGGCTCGCGAAGATCACCAGCGTGCAGCGCGTCAACACCGCCGGCGGCGCGGCACCGGCCGCCGGCTGCGATGCCGCGAGCCTCGGCCGCACCGAACGCGTGCCCTACACCRCCGACTACATCCTGCTGGCGCCCTGAGCCTCGGCAAAGCTCAGGCTGAACTCGGCCCCGTCCTGCGCGTTCGCCGCGGCCAGCGTCCAGCCGTGCGCCCGCGCGATCTCGCGGCAGATCGACAGCCCGAGCCCCGCGCCCTGGTGGCCGCTGCCGCTGCCGCGCCAGAAGCGGTCGAACAGCCGCGGCAGCTCGGCCGCCGCGATGCCCGGGCCCTGGTCGCGCACGCGCAGCCCCTGCGCATCGACGGCCAGCGTCACCACCGCGCCCGGCGGTGAGTGCAGGATCGCGTTCTCCGCCAGGTTCTTCACCAGGATGAACAAGGCCCCCGCGTCGGCCTGCAGCCGCACCGGCGCGGCCGGCTGCTCCACCTGCAGCGCCACCGCATGCCGCCCGGCCAGCCGCTCCAGCTGGCCGGCCGCATCGGTCACGGTGCGCGTCACGTCGGTCGGCTCGAAAATGTAGTTCTGCGCCTCGCTGGCCTCGGCCAGGTGCAACAGCTGGTGCACCTGGCGGGCCATGAAATCCAGGTCCTTCAGCAGCAACTCGCGGCGCTCGCCGCCCTGCTCGTCCAGCTCGACCTCGGCGCGGATCAGCGCCAGCGGCGTCTTCAGCTCGTGCGCGGCCGCGGCCAGGAACTCCTGCTGCACGCGGTAGCCCGTCTCCAGCCGTGCCAGCGCCTGGTTGAAGGCCTCGATCAGCGGCGACAGCTCGCGCGGCAGCCGCGAGCCGTCCAGCCGCGCCTTCAGGTTGTGCGGCCCGATGCCCGCCGCCGCGGCCGACGCGGCCCGCACCGGCTCCAGCAGGCGGCGCAGCGTCAGCAGCACGACGCCGGTGAAGACGCACACCGCCAGCACCGCGGCGACGGCGCCGCCCTTCACGAAAATGCCGCCGCCGACCCGGCGCAGCACCGTCTCCAGCCGGTCGCTGCGCGCCACCTGGATCACGTAGTCCTCCCCGGCGTGCTGCAGCGGCCGGTTCAGCACGTGCAGCGTGTACTCGCCGGTGGGCACCGCGGTGACGGTCTCGCTGCCGGCCACCGGCTGCATCGCCAGCACCTGCGCGGCCGGGCCGTCCTCGCCGGACATCAGCACATGCCCCAACGCATCCAGGATGCGGTAGCTGAAATCCTTCGGCAGGCCGTCGACCATCGCCCGGTGCTTGTCGCTCAGCACCAGCTGCACCGGCCGCCCCTGCGCGTCGAAGCGCAGCCCTCGCTCGAGGTGCTTCGCGGTGTCCTCCAGTCCTTGGCGCGTCGCGTCGGCCGGCCCTTGCATCAGCAGCGCGGCCAGCACGACACCGGCCATCAGCATCACGACCACCAGGCCTCCGCTCGCGGCCAGCAGCAACTGCGCCGCGAGGCTAGACGGAATCCGCAGCGCGAAGCGCATAGCCGTGCCCCCTCACGTTGACGATCTCCAGCGTCGAGCCGATCGCCGGCAGCTTCTTGCGCAGCCGGTGCAGCGCCACGTCGAGCGCATTCGGCGTGACCGCCTCGTCGACGCCCCAGGCCGCGCGCTCCATCGCGCTGCGCCGCACCGTCTGCCCGGCGGCGCGCACCAGGCTCAGCATGATCTGCAACTCGGCCGGCGGCAAGGTCACCGATTCGCCGGCGCAGCTCATGCAACCGGCCTCGGGTTTCAGCTGCAGGTCGCCGAATTCCGGCGACAGGCTCTGCAGCTGGGCCGGCCGGCGCATCAGCGCCCGCACGCGGGCCACCAGCTCTTCCATCGCGAACGGCTTGGCCAGGTAGTCGTCGGCGCCCGCCTCCAGCCCCGTCACGCGGTCGTGCAGCGCGTCGCGGGCCGTCAGCATCAGGCAGGGCACACGGCGCCCGGCCGTCCGCAGGCGGCGCACCAGGTCGAGCCCGTCACCGTCGGGCAGGCCGCGGTCGACGATCACCGCGGCATAGTCGGCCTCGGCCAGCGCATGCCAGGCCGGCTCGATGCGCTGGAAGGCGTCCACCTCGATGCCCGCGCCCGACAACGCCTTGCCGACCAGCGCGGCCAGGCGGGTGTGGTCTTCGACCAGCACGACACGGTTCATCGAGGGCGGGGCTCCGTTCAGAAGCGGTAAAGGTAACCCAGGCGCACCGCCGGCAGCGTGCGGCGGTCGACCAGCGGGCTGTCCTTGATGCTCGAGCCGAGCGCGGTGGCGCTGACGTCGAGGAACGCGCCGTCGCGCATCGAGAAGCCGTAGAACGTGCGCAGGCCGACCTCGGCATTGGTGGTGGCGCGCCCTTCGTAGGCCGGGCGGAACGCGGTGGCCTCCTCCGGCCGCACGCCGTAGTAGTAGTCGACGTACTTCGCGTCGCGCCAGACGGCGGCGACGCGCGGCGTGAACATGAAGCGCCCGAAGCGGAAGTCGCGCTCCACCCCGAGGCGTGCTTCGGTGCCCTTGCTGTTCGACGACGCATCGCCCGCCAGTTCGGCCGACAGCTTGGCGTACTCGGTGCGCCACTGCACCGCACCGCCCAGCCAGAAGCTCGGCTTGCGCTCTGCCATGCCGGCGAGGATCGGCGCGTCGTCCGATTCGTAGCCGTCGCCCAGCGCATAGCGCGCGCGCAGCGCGAACGACACCGGCCCGGCGCTCGGCAGTTTCAGGTCGGCACCGAGGCCGAGCACGCGCACGTACTCGTTCTCGAAGCTGATCAGCGGCAGCACCCGCGTCTTGTTCTCGACGCCCGCATACGCTGGCCGCTGCCAGCCGACGCCGATGCCCAGGCCCCAGCCCGAGGGCGGCGGCGGGGGCTGGTCTTCTCCCGGCTGCGGCTGCGCGATGACCAGCGGGGCGGCAGCCAGGGCGAGCATGGAGAGGACGAGGGAACGGAGCAGAGTGGGTTTCAGCATGGTGAAGTGGATCCGATGGGGAAGCCGCGATGGTTCTGTCAGTCGACTTACGGGGGACTTACCCGCGGCGGCGCGATACATCATGTGACCAGAATTCACAGCAGCGGCCGCAGCGCCTGGGCCGCCTCGTGCAGCAGCGGCAGCAGCTGCGAGCGCATCTGCTCCGGCGTGTACGCGACCGACTGCAGCGTCATGCCGACGGCGCCCTTGCAGACGCCCTTGCGGTCGCGCAACGCGGTGGCGATGCCCGACAGGCCCAGGTCGCGCTGCTGCGCGGTGATCCAGTGGTCGAGCGCGCGCGCCGCGCGCACATGCTCGCGGAACACCTCGGCGGTGCTGACGGTGTGGGCGGTGAACGCATGGAAATCGTGCGCGGCGAGCCAGGCATCGAGCTCCGCATCGGCCAGCGCCGACACCATCACGATGCCCGGCGTCGCGACGTGCGCCGGCGCCCGCGCACCGACGTGGTAGCCGATCGACACGACGCGCGGCGCGTTGCTGCGCGCCACGTACACCACCTCGTGCCCGTCCAGCACGCTGACGTTGACCGTCTCGCCGCATTGCATCGACACCCGCTGGATGAACGGCTGCACCAGCCGCGGCAGCCGGGCCGCGCCGATGTAGCTCTGGCCCAGCCGCAGCACGCGGGGGGCGAGCCAGAAGCGCTTGCCGTCGGTGCCGGCATAGCCGAAGTGCACCAGGCTCAGCAGGTAGCGGCGTGCCGCGGTGCGGGTGAGGCCGGTCAGCTGCGCCGCCTCGCTGGGCGTGAGGCGCGAATGGTCGTCATCGAAGGCCTCGATCACGCGCAGGCCCTTGCCCAGGCCTTCGATGAGGTCCTTCCGGTCGATCTGGAACGGGATGTCGTCCATGCGCTGGTGGGGATCGATGACCCGCGTAGTTACCCGAAAAAAGCGCGATAGTCGCGCAGGTCGCGCGATCATCGCTCAATTCCGGGTCGCCACGCTTGTGGCCCGCCCGGGCGCTGCCTACGCTCGCGCCGATGAACATTTCCGGCAGCACGCGCGTTTTCCTGATCCTCGGCGACCCGGTGGCGCAGGTGCGGGCGCCGGAGGTGTTCAACCACCTGTTCGCCCGCCACGGGGCCGATGCGGTGCTGGTGCCGGCACAGGTGGCGCCGGCCGACATGGCGGCCTTTGCGCGGCAGGCGCTGAAGGCCCGCAACATCGACGGGCTGTGGCTCGCGATCCCGCACAAGACGGCGATGGTCGAGCTGCTGGACCGCTGCGACCGGCTCGGCCGCAGTGCCGGCGCGGTGAATGCGGCGCGGCGCAACGGCGACGGCACGCTGGAGGGGGCGCTGTTCGACGGCGTCGGCTTCACGAAGGCGCTGGCGCATTTCGGCGTGCCGGTGGCCGGCCGGGCGGCGCTGGTG
>NZ_JBFUGW010000061.1:0-27182 GCF_056402735.1 Rhizobacter sp. P3_C12 | reverse complement strand
GATCCAGCCCGCCACCGGGTAGCCCAGCGGCAGGAAGGCCCGCGCCACCGCCTGCCCGACGGCCCCGAGCCCGAGCAGGCCGACGCGGCACTGCGCCGCCGCCCGCACCGGGTGCCGCAGCCACTGCGCCGCGGCCTGCTGCTGCGCATAGCGCCCGAGATCCCTGGTGAAGCCGAGCGTGCAGGCCAGCACGTACTGCGCGATCTCGCAGCCCTGGTTCGGATCGACGACGCGCGCCAGCACGACCGACGCCGGCAAGTCCGCCGGCATCAGCTTGTCGACCCCCGCGCCGATGCTGCACACCAGGCGCAGGTTCGGCCAGCGCGCGAGCTGCCCCGGCTGCAGGCGCCACGCGAGCAGGGCCTCGACGCGCTCCGGCGGCGCCTCGTCGTCGCTGGTCCACACATCGATGCCTTGGGCCGCGCGCCGCAAGGCGCCGGCATACGGCGCCACGGGCAGGGGTGACACCAACGCAAGCACGCCCACGTCAGGCCTTCGCGGCGAGGCCGAGGCGCTCGATCAAGGCCTTGTCCTTCACGAAGGTCTCGCGCGCCCAGGCGGCGTAGTCGTCGCCGCTGCGGTACCAGGCTTCCTGGTTCAGCTGGTCGAGCAGCTCGACGTGCCGCGGGTCGTCCATCGCCTTCTTGAAGGCATCGTGCAGCGTCTTCACGATCGCCGGGTCCATGCCCTTCGGCCCGACCAGCCCGTACGGCGAGCTCGACACCACGCCGTAGCCCAGGTCCTTCGCGGTCGGCACGTTCGGCCAGCGCTTGGTGCGCCGCTCGCCGAAGGTGACGAGCAGCCGCATCTGGCCGTTGTCGACGAACTTGTCCCAGCCGGTCGCATCGCTCTGCGCCATCACGTGGCCGCCGAGCAGCGCCTGCTGCAGGTCGGCGTTGCCCTTGAACGGGATGTGGTTCAGCCGGACCTTCGCGTTGTCGGCCAGCTCTTCCATCAGCAGGTGCGGCGAGGTGCCGATGCCGGTGGAGCCGTAGTCGATCTTGCCGGGCTCGCGGCGCGCTGCCTCGATGTAGTCGTTGAAGGTCTTGAACGGCGAATCGGCGCGCACCGTGAAGCCGAAGGTGTAGCCGGAGACGCCCATGATGAACGTGAAGTCGTTGATCGGGTGCCAGTTCACCTTCTGCATGTGTGGCAGCCGCAGCATGCCCATCGGGAACTGCGCGAGGGTGTAGCCGTCGGGCTTCGCCGTCTGCGCCATCATCCCCGGCCCGAGCGTGCCGCCGGCCCCGGGCTGGTTCTGCACGATGACGTTCTGGCCGAGCAGCTTGCCGGCGATGTCGGCCAGCGTGCGCAGGTGGCGGTCGGTGGAGCCGCCGGCCGGCCACGGCACGATCAGCGTGATGGGCTTGCTCGGGAAGCTCTCGGCGCGCAGCACGCGCAGCGGCGCCGCCAGGGCCGCGCCGCCGGCGGCGACGATCAGCGAGCGTCGCCGCAACAGGGGGATGGGGGTCATGGGCTGTCTCCAGGTTGGGGTGTCGATGACGTGGCGAGTTCGCGCTCCTGCAGCTCGCGCCACATCACCTTGCCGGTGCCGGACTTCGGCAGCGCGGCGACGAACTCGACGATGCGCGGGCTCTTGTAGGCGGCCATGTGCTCGTGGCTCCACGCGATCAGCTCCTGCGCGGACACGGCCTCGTGGCCGGCGCGCAGCACCACCAAGGCCTTCACCGTCTCGCCGCGGTGGGCGTCGCGGGCGGCGATCACGCAGGCCTCGAGCACGGCCGGGTGGCGGTACATCAGCGATTCGACCTCGGCCGGCCACACCTTGAAGCCCGACGCGTTGATCATCCGCTTGAGCCGGTCGACCATGAAGAAATAGCCGTCGGCATCGACCTGCGCGAGGTCGCCGGTGCGCAGGAAGCGGCGGCCGCCGATCTCGATGAAGGCGTCGCGCGTGGCGGCCTCGTCGTTCCAGTAGCCGCGCATCACCTGCGGGCCGTGCACGACCACCTCGCCGGTCTCGCCGGCCGGCACCTCGGCGAGCGTGGCCGGGTCGATGACCCGCGCGTCGACATCGAACACCGGGATGCCCAGGCACTGCGGCTTCGGCCGGTGCGGCGGGTTGATGTGCGTCGCGGCCATCGCCTCGGTCATGCCGTAGCCCTCGACGTAGTCCAGCCCGGTCAGCTCGCGCAGGCGCGCCGCCACGGCCGCCGGCATCGCCGCACCGCCGCCGCGGATGCCCTGCAGGCTGCCCAGGTCGTAGTCTGGCAAGCGCGGGTTCGACAGGAAGTCGACCACCATCGTCGAGATCGCCTGCAGCACCGTCGCGCGGTGGCGCTGGATGCACCGGGCGGCGGCGTCGCGGTCCCAGCGCGCCAGCACCACCATCGTCGCGCCGAGGTACAGCGGGCCGTTCAGGCTGCCGGCCATGCCGGTGACGTGGAAGAACGGCAGCACCGACAGGTACACCGCATCCTGCGTGCGGCCGAACCACTGCACGCCGCCGACCAGCGTGCTCATCACGCTGCGGTGGGTGTGCATGCAGCCCTTGGGCTGGCCGGTGGTGCCGGAGGTGTAGGGCATCACGCACAGGTCGTCGGGGCCGGCGGTGAGCGGGCCGGGGCGAAGATTTCTTGCGAGGGCGTCACGCCACGCGGTGAGGTTCGGTGCGTCGAACGAGCGCGGCGTGGCCGAGACGGCCTCGGGCACCGGCAGGTCGGTGGGCACGGTCAGCGCATCGGCATAGGTGACGACGAGCAGCCGCTGCAGGTGGTTCTCGCCGACGTCATCCAGCAGCGGTTGCATCTGGGCCAGCAGGTCCTGCGGCACGATGGCGACGCGCGCGCCGCTGTCGTGCACGTAGTGGCGCAGCTCCTCGCTGCGGTTCATCGGGTTGACCGGCACCACCACCGCGTTGGCGCGCAGGATGCCGTAGAACGCCATCACCCATTGCGGGCTGTTCTGCAGGTAGAGCAGCACGCGGTCGCCGGCCTGCACGCCGGCTTCATGCTGCAGCCAGCCGGCGATGCGCTCGCTGCCGGCCAGCAGCTCGGCATACGTCATCACGCTGTCGTAGAAGATGACCGCCGCCTTGTCCGGAAAACGCTGCGCCGACACCTGCAGGTTGTGGAAGACGTTGGTCTGCGGCAGCGTCAGGTGGTGCGGCAGGCCGGGCGGCCAGTGGGCAAAGTGGGCGGGGAGGGCAGACGGCATGGAAAAGCCATGCTAGGAGCGGGGCGGGGGCTTGTAAACACGGTGAATCCCGCTGTCGCCAAGGTGTCAGAGGCGCTTCGCCGTCATCAGGAACTTCTTCGCATGGCGGCGCACACCGGCCGAGATGGTGCTCCAGACCGGGTCGGGGAATCCCTTCGGGAGCAAGGCCTCGACTCGATCGAGTGCCGGATCCACGACCTCCACCATTTCGACCATGTTGAGCCACACCGCTTCGCCCGCCTGCTGGGCCAGCTGGTGCCAGTGGCGAGGCTCGATCTCGCCGAATTTCCAGTGTGCGTTCCTGGAACGCAGCGCCATCGCGAGCCCGGCATCCTGGTACGGCAGTTGACGCGCGCCCTTGCCGATGATGGGCCAGGCCGACAAGACGTCGTAGAGCGGTGTCAACGAGTAGGCGCCACCTTGGTGTATGAAGATGGAAAAGTTCTTCGCATGGCCGTCGGGTGCCGCCAGCAGCCAGAAAGCAAGCTGAGCCAACGTGAACTCGAGGCGCGCGAGCCACGGCGCCTCGCTGTTGCCCAGTACCTCAAGGCATTCCCGAATGCCCGGGCCACCGTCCTTCTCATATTTGGCTGCGGGAGGCTTGCCGGCGGCCTGGCACAGGTCTTCCTGCGGAAGCCGAAGCAGGTACGCGTCGGGGTCGTCGGTCCACTGGCGGTCGAATCGCTCCACGACGAGGGCGCGCTGTTCACCGAAGTGGGCCATCTCGGTGGTGGCCACGTCGAGGCCGAGCTCGCGAAGGATCTGGGCGCACAACCATTCGTTCTCCACCGAGGCGCTGAAGTCCGCGTCGTACTTCGTCACCTTGCCCAATGGGAGCTTGAAGATGTGAGTGGTCGGCGTGGCATTCAGAGGCCGGCACCAGCTTCCCCGGTGCTTGAGCAGCGCGGTCTTCTCCTGCGCGCCGGCAATGGAAATGCGGAAGTCGTCCGTGGGTCGGGCTGCCGCGAAGGCCGGCGTCACGGGCACCTCGCGCAAGATGCGCTCGATGTCGCGATCGGTGAGGCGTTCGTACTCGACCCGGCGGATGTCGTGAGGCTCCTGGCCCACTGGGAGCAATTGAGCTGCACCCACACAATCGCGCCCGATGGCTGCAAGCAGGTCGAAGGCATCTGTGGAACGCGTGCCGTACCGGCTTCGGATGCGCCGCCGGATGTCATCGTTGTCCGGCAGCAGGTTGTCGAAGTAGTTCTCGACCACTGCTCCGCGCAGATGCCCCGTGGAGGTGAGCGGCAGCGACAAGGACAGCGGGCGTGCGCGCTCGGAGGCGAGCCAGCTCGATGCGTACTCGAACGAGTGCGAGTGCTCGTCGGACCAGGTGCCCACCAACTCGCCATTCATCCAGACGGTGAGTTGGCCCATCACCAGCTTCCGGTGGACTTCTTCGCTGCACGAATCCGGGAAAGGGGCTGGGTGGCCGGGCCCTTGCCGGTGGGGACCCAGCCGCCTCCATCGGATTCCCGCAAGAGCATCTGCGCGCCGAGCGCCGAGAGCATCTTGTGCAGCTGCGACACGCTCACGGAGCCCGGGTCGCCCTCGATGTCAGCGATGCGGGATTGCTTGACGCCGAGGAGCCGACCGAGGTCTGCCTGCGTCAGCTTGCGCGCCTTGCGCAAGGCGCGAAGATGCGGTGAGAGTTGGGCGATGGTGGCAACCTGCAAATCCATGGGTATGTCCGATCAGCGATAAAAATTGAATATCGCCAAAATACAATATCAAGTAAATATCGTGAATTGTCAATGTTCAAGGAAGATTGGCAATGAGCGATTTCCGCGAGGAGACCTTGATTGACAGTCGAAGACGGCGCCGAGAACAATCGCCGGCTGTCTCGAGCTCGAAGAACGGTGTTCCGCAATGCAGACCGATCCCCCGGATGAACAACCTCGTTTCGCCACCGCCCCGCTGACCCTCGGCGTGGTCGGCGCCGGCGTGATGGGCATGGGCATCGTGCAGATCGCGGCGCAGGCCGGGCTCGCGGTGCGGGTCTTCGATGCGCGCGAGGGCGGCGCGGCGGCGGGCTGCGAAAAGCTCGCCATCACGCTGCGCACGCTGCACGAACGCGGCAAGCTGAGCGCCGAACAGGCGGCAGCCGCCACCGCGCGCTTCGCGCCGGTCGCCACGCTCGAGGCGCTGCGCGACTGCGATGTCGTCATCGAGGCGATCGTCGAGGACCTCGGCGCCAAGCAGGCGCTGTTCGCCCAGCTCGAGGCGCTGGTGCGCGACGACTGCGTGCTCGCGAGCAACACCTCGTCGCTGTCGGTCACCGCGATCGCGGCCGCATTGCGGCTGCCGGCGCGGGTGGCCGGCTTCCACTTCTTCAACCCGGTGCCGGTGATGAAGGTGGTCGAGGCGGTCGACGGGTTGCTGACCGACCCGGCCGTCACGCTGAACCTGCTGGCGCTCGGCCGGCGCCTGGGCCACACCGCGGTGCGCGCGAAGGACACGCCGGGCTTCATCGTCAACCACGCCGGACGCGGCTTCGGCACCGAGGGCTTGCGCATCCTCGCCGAGGGCGTGGCCGAGTTCCACGCCGTCGACCGCGTGCTGCGCGACGTGGCCGGCTTCATCGTCGGCCCGTTCGAGCTGATGGACATCACCGCGCTCGACGTGTCGCACCCGGTGATGGAATCCATCTACCGCCAGTACTACGACGAGCCGCGCTACCGGCCGCAGCCGCTGACGCGCCAGATGCTCGCCGCCGGCCTGGTCGGGCGCAAGGCCGGGCGCGGCTTCTACCGTTACGACGGCGGGCAGAAGCAGGCGATCGCCGAGGCGGCGGCACCGGCCGCGCGGCCGGCGTCGGTGTGGCTCGCGCCCGATGCGCCGGCTGCATTGCGCACGCTGGTGGCCAYGCTYGGCGTGCCGCTCGACGACGGCGCCGYGCCGYGTGCCGAGAGCCTGTGCGTCGTCGCACCGGTCGGCGACGATGCGACGACCTGCGTGCAGCGCCTCGGCCTCGATGCGCAGCGCACGGTGGCGGTGGAGACGCTGTTCGACCTGTCGCGCCGCCGCGTCGTGATGACCACGCCGGCCACCACCGCCGCCTGGCGCGAGGCGGCGCACGGCCTGTTCGCGGCCGACGGCGTGCCGGTCACCGTGATCCGCGACAGCGCGGGGCTGGTCGCGCAGCGCGTCGTCGCGACCATCGTCAACATCGCCTGCGACATCGCGCAGCAGCGCATCGCGACGCCGGCCGACATCGACCTCGCCGTCAAGCTCGGCCTGAACTACCCGCTGCCACCGCTCGCCTGGGGCGACCGGCTCGGCGCGCGCACGGTGCTCACGATCCTCGAACGCATGCACGCCTTCTACGGCGATCCGCGCTACCGCCCGAGCCCGTGGCTGAAGCGGCGTGCGCTGCTCGGGCTGTCGCTGCTGGCGGATGAAGCCTGAGGACGCCGACAAACGCGCGACAAGCGTTACCCTGCGCCATCGACCCGAAACCCCCTCCCGGAGATTCCGCCATGTCCACGCCCAAAGCAGCCTTCCAGTGGGACGACCCGCTGCTGCTCGACCAGCAGCTCGAGAGCGATGAGCGCCAGGTGCGCGACGCCGCCCGCGACTACGCGCAGGGGCGCCTCGCGCCGCGCGTGCTCGAGGCCTTCCGCCATGAGAAGACCGATGTCGAGATCTTCCGCGAGATGGGCGAGCTCGGCCTGCTCGGCCCGACCATCCCCGAGGCCTACGGCGGCGCCGCCCTGAACTACGTCTGCTACGGGCTGGTGGCGCGCGAGGTCGAGCGTGTCGACTCCGGCTACCGCTCGATGATGAGCGTGCAGTCGTCGCTGGTGATGGTGCCGATCCACGAGTTCGGCAACGAGGCGACCAAGCAGAAGTACCTGCCGAAGCTCGCGCGCGGCGAGTGGATCGGCTGCTTCGGCCTGACCGAGCCGGACCACGGCTCCGACCCCGGCAGCATGGTCACGCGGGCGCGCAAGGTCGACGGCGGCTACAGCCTGTCGGGCGCGAAGATGTGGATCACCAACAGCCCGATCGCCGACGTGTTCGTGGTCTGGGCCAAGGACGACAGCGGCGCGATCCGCGGCTTCGTGCTGGAAAAGGGCTGGAAGGGCCTGAGCGCGCCGGCGGTGCACGGCAAGGTGGGCCTGCGTGCCAGTGTCACCGGCGAGATCGTGATGGACAACGTGTTCTGCCCCGAGGAGAACGCGTTCCCCGAGGTGCGCGGCCTGAAGGGCCCGTTCACCTGCCTGAACAGCGCGCGCTACGGCATCGCCTGGGGCGCGCTCGGCGCGGCCGAGGACTGCTGGCACCGCGCGCGCCAGTACGTGCTCGACCGCAAGCAGTTCGGCCGGCCGCTCGCGGCCAACCAGCTGGTGCAGAAGAAGCTGGCCGACATGCAGACCGAGATCACGCTCGGCCTGCAGGGCTGCCTGCGGCTCGGCCGCATGAAGGACGAGGGCACGGCCGCGGTCGAGATCACGTCGATCATGAAGCGCAACTCCTGCGGCAAGAGCCTGGACATCGCCCGGCTGGCGCGCGACATGATGGGCGGCAACGGCATCAGCGACGAGTTCGGCGTCGCGCGGCACCTGGTGAACCTGGAGGTGGTCAACACCTACGAGGGCACGCATGATGTGCACGCGCTGATCCTCGGCCGCGCCCAGACGGGCATCGCCGCATTCTCCAACTGAAGGGAACCACCATGACCACGGCCTACGACTTCGAAGCCACCACGATCGACGGCAAGCCGGCGCCGCTGGCGGCCCAGCGCGGCAAGGTGCTGCTGATCGTCAACACCGCCAGCGCCTGCGGCTTCACGCCGCAGTTCGCCGGGCTGGAGGCGCTGTGGAAGAAATACACCGACAAGGGACTCGTCGTCGTCGGCTTCCCGAGCAACCAGTTCGGCCACCAGGATCCCGGCAGCAACGACGAGATCTCGTCGTTCTGCCAGCTGAACTACGGCGTCAGCTTCCCGATGATGGCCAAGACCGACGTGAACGGCAGCGATGCCCACCCGCTCTACAAGTGGCTGACCGCCGAAGCCCCGGGCATCCTCGGCACCAAGGCGATCAAGTGGAACTTCACGAAGTTCCTGGTCGGCAAGGACGGCCAGGTGATCAAGCGCTATGCGCCGACCGACACGCCGGAATCGCTGTCGGCCGACATCGAGGCCGCACTCTCGGCCTGAACGACTGCGGCCTGAACCACCTCGGCCGGCGCGTTGCCCGCGGGCGCCACGCACACGCGGTTGCGGCCGGCCGCCTTCGCGACGTAGAGCGCGGTGTCGGCGCGCGACAGCAGCGCCTCCAGCGAATCGCCGGCCGGCTGCGCGACCGCCACGCCGATGCTGACGGTCGGGCGGATCGGCCGGCCCGCGTCGTCCTCGACGCACAGGTTCTCGATCGCACTGCGCAGCCGCTCGGCCGCGGTCACCGCGCCGTCGTGGCCGGTGTCGGGCAGCAGCGCGACGAACTCCTCGCCGCCCCAGCGGCCGAACACGTCGAGCTCGCGCAGCGCGCCCTGGCAGGCCCGCGCCACCGCCTGCAGCACGCGGTCGCCGGCCGGGTGGCCGTGCTCGTCGTTGACGCGCTTGAAATGGTCGATGTCCAGCAGCAGCACCGAGAAGCTCGCGGCGCTGCGGTCGACGCGCTTCAGCTCGGCGCCGCCGCGCGCGGCGATCGCACGGCGGTTCAGCGCGCCGGTCAGCGGATCGGTGGTGGCCAGCGTCTCGAGCTGGTCCTGCGCCTGCTTCAGCGCCGTCACCTCGGTCAGGCTGCACAGCCAGCCGGGTTCGTCCTCGTGCACCAGCGGCACGCAGCGCACCAGCACCCAGAACGGCGTGTTGTCGCCGCGCTGCAGGCACATCTCGCTGACGCGGCCGGCATCGATCTGCGCCTGCGACGACAGGCTCTTGATCAGGTCGTGCAACTGCTCGTGCGCGCTCTGGCGGGCGCTGGCCGCGTCGCCGGTGCCGTCGTCGCCGAACAGCCGCAGCAGTGCCGCATTGGCCATCATGATCGACAGGTCGGCCTGGCGCAGCACCGCCACCGGTGCAGGCGCGGCCTGCAGCACGTCCTCGGCCGCCTTGCGGCGCAGCGACACCAGCGCCTCGCGGCGGCGTTTCTCGGCGTAGCCCAGCAACAGCAGCAGCGCGGCGAGCGCGCCGGCCTCCAGCGGCATCGTGCGCAGCGCGGCCCAGCGCAGCTGCGCGCGGTCGACCACGATCGCATAGCGCCACGGCGTGGATTCGATGTCGTAGACCAGCGCCCAGTCGGCGGCGAGTTCCTGCCGGTTGTTGGCCGGCGCGGTGCGCAGCGCGCTCCAGTCGCCCGAGGTGCCGGCGCGCTGCGCGACCTGCTGCAGCGTCGGCGCCTTGTCGGAGGCGCCGCCGACCAAGGTCGGGTGCGCGATCACGCGGTCATGGCCATCGAGGATGAAGGCGGTCGCGATGCCGAGCGCCGGCCGGCGCACGTACTGCGACAGGCTGTCGAGCTGGAAATCCATCGCCGCGATGGCCCGGTAGTGGCCGTCGGCATCGTCGATCGGGATCGCCAGCGTGCTGATCAGCCCGTTGCCCTTGGGATCGTCGTACGAGGCCGACCAGACCGGCGCCCGGCCGGGGTTGCCCTCGACGAGGCCGTCGCGGTAGGGCTCGCGGCGCAGCATGTCGGGCGTGAACAACTGCAGGTCGTCCGAGGCCGGCGGAAAGATCAGTTGGAAGCCCTGGCCCGACAGGTAGTACACCGCGGCGGCGGCGGCCTGCGTGGTCTTGGCCTGGATCAGCGCCGGCCCGAGCGCGAGCGCGATCTCGATCTCGCGGCCCTTCTCGCTGCCCTGCGCCGGGGGCGGGCCGGCGAGACTGAAGGCTGGCGAGTCGGCATGGTTGTTGCCCGAGGCACGCGCGATGTGATGCGCGGGACGCGTGATCGGCAGCAGCACCGTGGTGCCGGGGATGTCCAGCCGCTCGGCGAGCGCCGCCGCGTGCTCCTTCGACAGCGCGAGGCCCTGCTGCTGGAACAGGCCGTTCGCGACGCCCTGCAGCATGAAGACGCTGTTGCGCGCCGAGCGTGTCGACAGCCCCACCTCGCGTGCCGCTTCGTGCGCGGCCTCCTGCACGTCGCCCCACAGCCGGTCCTGCCGGGCCGACCAGGCGGCCAGGAAGACGGCGACCGCCAGCGTCACCACGGTGGCGTATGCGGCCCAGTGCGCCTTGTTGCGGATCGATCTGACAGTCACTCGGGGAACTCTCTGGTCTCTGCCCTGCGCGGGGGCGGTGCGTGTGCCGGCCGGACATCGGCGGCGCCTCGCCCGAGGGATATCGGCCGCGCCGGGCGGGGGCTGAAGGGCGTCGCGGATAATTTGCATCCGACACCGACTCACCCCTCCACCCAAGGCAGCACCATGTTCGAGCACGTCGACGCCTATGCGGGCGATCCCATCCTGACCCTCAACGAGGCCTTCGGCCGCGACCCCCGGCCGCACAAGATCAACCTGAGCATCGGCATCTACTTCGACGACGACGGCCGGCTGCCGGTGATGCGCGCGGTGCGCGAGGCCGAATCGGCGATGCTGCAGACGATCGGCGCGCGCCCGTACCAGCCGATGGAGGGCGCGGCCAACTACCGCCAGGCGGTGCAGCACCTGCTGTTCGGCGCCACGCACGAGGCGGTGACGAGCGGTCGGGTCGCGACGATCCAGACGCTCGGCGGCTCCGGCGGGCTGAAGGTGGGCGGCGATTTCCTGAAGCGCTATTTCCCGGATTCCAGCGTGTGGGTCAGCGACCCGACCTGGGACAACCAMCGCGCGATGTTCGAGGGCGCGGGCTTCACCGTCAGCACCTACCCCTACTACGACGCGGCCACCGGCGGCGTGCGCTTCCCCGAGATGCTGGCGGCGCTGTCGGTGCTGCCGGAGAAGAGCATCGTGCTGCTGCACGCCTGCTGCCACAACCCGACCGGCGTCGACCTGAGCGCGGCGCAATGGGCCGAGCTGATCCCGGTGCTGGCGCAGCGCAAGCTGATCCCGTACGTGGACATCGCCTACCAGGGCTTCGGCGACGGCATCTCGCAGGACGCGTTCGCGATCCGCGCGCTGGCGGATGCGGGGCTGAGCTTCTTCGTCGCGAGCTCGTTCTCGAAGAGCTTCTCGCTGTACGGCGAGCGCTGCGGCGGCCTGAGCGTGGTGTGCCCGAACGCGACCGAAGCGGCGCTGGTGCTGGGCCAGATGAAGGCGACGATCCGCAGGAACTACAGCAGCCCGCCGACGCACGGCGGCCAGATCGTCGCGCGGGTGCTGCAGACGCCGGCGCTGTACGAACAGTGGGCGGCCGAGCTCGACGCGATGCGCGTGCGCATCAAGGCGATGCGCGAGAAGCTGCACGCGGTGCTGAGCGCCAAGCTGCCGGGCCGCGACTTCGGCTACTTCCTGAGCCAACGCGGGATGTTCAGCTACACCGGGCTGACGGCCGAGCAGTGCGACCGGCTGCGCGAGGACCACGCGGTGTACCTGGTGCGCTCGGGGCGCATGTGCGTGGCGGGGTTGAACTCGGGCAACGTCGAGGCGACGGCGGTGGCGATGGCGGAAGTGCTGAAGTTGCCCGGATGCAATCCGGATTTCTCAACAGCACACACCCGTTCGCCCTGAGCAGGGGCTGAGCTTGCCGAAGGCCCGTCCGTCGAAGGGTTGCACCCGACGCGTGCCGGGCTGGGCGGGCCGGTCAGACCTTCGGCCCGTGCACCTGCTCCCGTTCGTAGGCCGCGATGAGGTTGTCCACCGCCATGGCATATCCGCCGGGATGCTGCAGCGCGTTGGTGAAGCGGTTCACATCGCCCGCCGTGAAATGGGGTCCGTGTTCGTTGACGAAGTCGTTGATGTCGCTCTCGGGCGTCGCGCTCTTCGCAAGAGTTGCCTTCAATGACTGAAGACGGGATAGCGGATCGGCATGGAACGAGGACTTGCCCGGCGCGGGACGCTGGATCCGCTTCATGGCAGCGGCCAGCCAGCGGGGCGCCCGCAATGCGCCCCGCACGGCGAGGCTCAGGCGTGACGAGGGCTTGGTGGTGATCGGGTCGTTCATGCTGTGCATTCCGGTTGCCAGGGTTTTTCCCAGGGTCCCGTGAGTCGCAGGCGCAGCACGCAACGTTCCACCGGAAGTTCATCTGTACCGCCCGGCAAGTCGAAGCGGCTGAACGACGATGAAGAAAGGTGTGTAAGGACGTGGGCTGGACGCCGACAGAGTCCGGCCAGTGCGAGGGATTCATCCTCGGCTGCATCCCACATCAACCTGAAGGAATGATCATGCTGAACCTGAAGTCCGGCCTCGCCCTGGCCACCACCGCCGCCGCCCTGTTCTCGCTGGGCACCGTTGCCACCAGCGTGCAGGCTGCCGATGAAGGCAGCGTCAAGTGCGCTGGCGTCAACAGCTGCAAGGGCACCTCCGACTGCAAGACCGCCAAGAGCGAGTGCAAGGGCCAGAACGGCTGCAAGGGCCAGGGCTGGGTCGGCAAGAAGACCGCCGCCGAATGCACCAGCGCCGGTGGCACGGTGCTGAAGTAAGACCTGGCGCCCGAAGCCGGCATGGACATGAACACCGCGCTGCAAGGCTTCGGGCTCGGGCTGCGCACCGAGCACTACCGCGACTTCTGCAGCGACGACCGCGCACTCGCGCGGCGCGTCGACTGGCTCGAAGTGATCTCGGAGAACTACATGGTGCCCGGCGGCAAGCCGCTGCACCACCTCGACCGCATCCGCCGCGACCACCCGATGGCGATGCACGGCGTGTCGCTGTCGATCGGCAGCACCGACGCGCTGAACGCCGGCTACCTGCGCGACCTGAAGGCGCTGGCGCAGCGCATCGAGCCGGCGTGGGTGTCCGACCACCTGTGCTGGACCGGTGTCGACCACCACAACCTGCACGACCTGATGCCGATGCCGTACACCGAGGCGGCGCTGCGCCACCTGGTGCCGCGCGTGCGCCAGGTGCAGGACGTGCTCGGGCGGCGGCTGGTGCTGGAGAACGTGTCGAGCTACGTCAGCTTCGCGGCCGACGAGATGAGCGAGTGGGAGTTCATCGCCGAGCTGCTGCAGCGCGCCGATTGCGAGCTGCTGCTGGACGTCAACAACGTGCACGTCAGCAGCGTGAACCACGGCTTCGATGCACGGCGCTTCATCGACGCGATGCCGCGCGAGCGCGTGCGGCAGATCCACCTGGCCGGGCACGAAGACCACGGCAGCTACCTGATCGACACGCACGACCACCCGGTGTGCCCGGCCGTGTGGGAGCTCTATGGCTACACGGTGCAGCGGCTCGGCCACGTGCCGGCGATGATCGAGCGCGACGACCACATCCCGCCGCTGGCGGAGCTGGTGGCCGAGCTCGACCAGGCGCGCGCGGTGGAAGCCGCGGCGCTGCAGGTGGCGGTGGCCGCATGAACGCACTGATGCGCCAGCAGCGCGAACTGCACACCGCGATGCTCGGCGCGGCGGCTCCCGAAGGATTGCTGCGCGATCCGGTGCAGCACGAGCCGCTGCTGCGCATCTACCAGAACGCCTACCGCGCGCGGCTGGCGGCGGCGCTGCGCGACAACCACGGCGTGCTGCCGCGCGCGATGGGCGACGAGGCCTTCGACGCGCTGGCCGAGGCCTACCTGCAGGCGCATCCCTCGCGGCAGCCGTCGATCCGCTGGTTCGGGCATCGGCTCGCAGAGTTCATGGCGGCCAACCCGGATCGGGTGCCGCATCCGGCCTTCGTCGACCTGGCGCGCATGGAGTGGGCGTTGCGCGATGCCTTTGATGCGGCGGATGCGACGCCGATGACGCCGGCTGAGCTGGCGGCGCTGCCCGTCGATGGCTGGCCGCAGCGCGTGCTGCGCTTTCACCCGAGCGTGCAGGTACTGGCGCTCGATTGGCACGTGGAGCCTGCGTGGCGGGCGCTGCAGGGCGATGACGAGCCGGAGCTGGCCGAGCCGGAAGCCGGCGAGCACCAGCTGATCGTCTGGCGGCCGGTGCTGGAGACGCGCTGGCGGACGGTGACGAGCGCGCTCGAGGTGCAGTTGCTCGCGGCGGCGATGCGGGGCGAGGATTTCAGCGCGCTGTGCAACATCGCTGGCGATGTGGTCGGGGTGGTCGGCACGGTCCAGCAATGGACCGCCGAGGGCCTGCTGATCGTGTAGTGCTCAGTGCGCGCCTTGCAATGCCGGCTGCTCGAGATCCCGCACGATGCGCCCGTGCTGCAGCACCACCACGCGTTGCGCCATCGCGATGGTTTCCGGTCGATGGGCGACGACGATGCGTGTCAGCGCGAGGTGCCTGATCGATGCGTTGACCTGTTGCTCGTTCGACAAATCGAGGTGGCTGGTGGCCTCGTCCAGCACCAGGATCTTCGGATTCTTGTAGAGAGCGCGCGCCAGCAACAGGCGTTGCCTCTGTCCGCCGGAGAGGCCTGAACCGATGTCGCCGACGAGCGTGTGGTAACGCATCGGCATTGCATTGACCTCGTCGTGGATCGACGCGAGCCGCGCACAAGTCTCGATGCGTTCGAGGTCCGGCGAGGGATCGAAGAGGCCGATGTTGTCAGCGATCGAACCGGCGAAGAGCTGGTCGTCCTGCATCACGGTGGCCACCATTTCGCGAAAGTTGCGCAACCCCAGCTGCTTCAGCTTGACACCGCCGACCAGCACCTCGCCGGCCGTCGGCTCCAGCAGGCCCAGCAGCAGCTTGACGAGCGTCGTCTTGCCGCAGCCCGAGGCTCCGGTGATCGCGATGTACTGCCCTGCGGGAATCGTCAACGACACATCCTCCAACAGCCACGGCTCGCCATCGGCATGGCGGAACGACAGGCCCTTCAACTCGATCTCCGGTTGCACCCGCCCGAGGTCCACCTCGGCGTCATGCGATTCCTCTTCGGGTGGCGTCAGCACGATGTCGGCCACGCGCTCGCCATGCAGGCGCAGCATGAGCAGTTCGAAGAGCTTGTCGATCAACGMAGCCATGCGCTGCGTGAACTGATCCTTGTAGCTGATGAAGGCGAACAGCATGCCCACCGAGAAGCGCGCGTCGAGCACGGAGAGCGCCGCCAGCCAGACGACGATCACGCGCTCGGCGCCGAACAGCAGCGTGTGGGCCGTCTGGTACGAGACGCTGAGCCGAGCGATCCGCAGGTCGGCATTGAACTGATCAGCCAACGCGTTCATGTAGCCGATGCGGCGCTCGTCGACGCGGTTGAACAGGCGCAGGCTCTGCACGCCGCGCGCCGATTCGATGAGGTGGCTCTGATGCCGGGCGGCATGGATGATCTGCTCGGCGGTGGCCTCGCGCATCGAGCGGAAGATCGTCCACCGCAGCAGTGCGTAGAGCATCACGGCGGTGCAGGCTACTGCCGTGAGCCGCAGGTTGTAGAGCCCCATCACGACCAGCGTGCCAAGCACCAGCACGCCATCGATGACGCCTTCGACGAACTGCGTGGTCAGGCTGCGCTGGATGGTCTGGATCGAGCCGAAGCGCGAGACGATGTCGCCCAGGTGTCGCCGCTCGAACCAAGCCAGCGGCAGCTTCATCAGGTGCCCGAAGGCATGGCCGAGCCATTGGAAGTTGAAGTGGGTCGCGAGCACCGTGGTGATCCACGAACGCACGCCCGACAGCGCGCCTTGCAGCAGCATCAGCAACAGGAAGCCGATGCCGAGAACGGTCAGCAGGTCGCGGTCGGCGGACACCACGGCCTCGTCGATGACCCATTGCAGGTAGAACGGGGCGGTGAGCGCGCAGACCTGCAGGGCGAGGCCGAGCAGCAGCAACTGCAGCAGCCCGGCTCGCAGCCCGCTCACCCGGCCCATCAGCGACAACAGACGGAATTGCTGGCGCTCTTCCTTCTTCGTGAATTGCGCATCGGGCGAGGCTTCCAGCGCGACGCCGGTGAAGTGCTTTCCCAGTTGGTCGATCGTGAGGCGCCGTTCGCCGACGGCTGGATCATGAAGGGTCACGTGCCCCGCCTTCGCGGCCTTCAACACCACGAAGTGGTTCATGTCCCAGTGCAAGACGCAGGGCAGCTTCAGGTCGCCGATGCGCTCCAACGCGAGCTTCAACGGGCGTGTCTGCAACTGCAGGCCGCGCGCGATCGCGATGAGGCTCTTCAGCGTGGCGCCTTTCAGCGAGACAGGGAAGCGCCTGCGCATGTGAGGCAGGTCGATCCGATGGCCGTGGAAGCCGGCCACCATCGCGAGGCAGGCGAGGCCGCATTCGGCCGCCTCGGTCTGCAGGATCACGGGCAGGCGTGGCGTGCGCCAGAAGGCGAAGTCTGGCCGGCGGAACTCCATGCGTCAGGCGCGGCCGGTGATGCTGTACAGCGGCTCGAGGATCCACTCGTAGAGCAGGCGCTGTTCGAGCAGCACGCTGGCCTCCAGCGCCATGCCCGATTTGAGCGGCTGCGCGAGGCCATAGGCCTGGATGTCCTGCCGCCCGAGGCTGACGCGGATGCGGTAGAGCGGCTCCGAGGCCGAACCGGTCGATGGGACGACACCCGGAAACGGAAACTCCTCGGGGCGCATCGCGATGCGGGACACCTCGCGCACGCGGCCCGCGTGCTGGCCGAACTTCTGGTACGAGAACGCCTGGTAGCGCAGCATGACGGTCATGCCGGCCTGGATGAATCCGGCGGCGCGCGACGGGGCGTAGAGCTCGGCTTCGAGCTGCCCGTCTTGCGGCAACACGATGGCCAGGGCCTGGTTGGATGCCACGGCGTGACCCGGCTCCGCCGCGATCGCCGCGACGATGCCGCTGTGGGGCGCTCGCACCCAGATCCGGCGACGGGCTTCGTTCTCGATGAGATCCTGTTCGATGGCGGCGATGCTGCGGCGCGTTGCCTGCTGGTCGCGCTCGCCCTGGATGACGAGATCGCGAAGCTCGGCCTGATTGCTCGCGAGTTCCCGCGCGGTCGAAGCCGCGGCACGCTCGAGATCACCGAGGCGTTGCTGCTGGTCGAGCAGTTCTGCCAGACGGTCTTGCAACTGCGCGGCGGAGATGAAGTGGGCGGCCTGCAGCTCGGTGTACCGGTGGACCGCTTCATCGGCGAGCGCGACGCGGCGAGCCTGGAGCGTGCGCTGTTCATCGACCCGCCGGCCTTCATCGGCCAGGTCGAGCGCACGACGTTCCGTGGCTTGCTTGCGCTGTGCCGACTGGCGCAGCTGCTGCGCTGCGTCGGCTTGAAGACTGTCGCGCCGCGACCGCAGAAGGTCGGACACCGTCTGCTCGGCATTGCCTTGCGTCGCGGCGGTGCGCTCGCTGCTCAGCACGAAGAGCACGTCACCCGCCTTCACGGGTTGCCCGTCCACCACGCGGCGTTCGGCAATCAGACCCGGCTGCGGCGACACGACGCGAATCACCCCGGCGCTCGGCAGGATCACGCCGGACACCTGGGCCTTGCGGGTGTAGCTGAAGAAGGCGAAGAACAGGACGATCGCGATAGCAAGCGCTGTGAACACGCAGGTCAGCAATGCGAAGGAGGGTGGGCGGGTGAGCAGGATGTCGCCGTGGCTGCGATCGGTGGCGTGCGCAGGGCTTGCTCTCTGAACAGCGGTAGCGTCATGGGAAGAGTTTCGGAGAGTCTGATCTGTAATCGCTATTTGCCTCGCCGCGTTGATTCGCTTGCTGGCATTTTCAGTGACTCATTTGATGTTCAAGAGAATAATTCTCACTGTAGAGGCCAATAGTATCCCGACACCTGTTGTCAGAAGGGTGGAAGACCAAGGTGCTGTTGCGACGAGAAACAGGATTGCTGTCGCCATCGACATAATAAATACAATACAAATTTTCCTGCTACTGGGCGGAGTGGTCTTGCGCTCCTTGATAGCTTTGAGCGTCTTCAGATATAGGAAAGTAATTACAAGCAGAATGATGCTGAAGGCGATCCAGATTGCGATATTTTCGGTTGAGCTCATCAGTCGTTGGCAGTCATCAGCTTATAAAGCCCCTTGCCGGTCAAGATCCCGCCGCCGCCGGATGCGGCAAACGCGATGGTGGCCCCAAGAATACCAACCGGTGCTGCTGCTATACCAAGGCCCAGTCCTACAACGCCCAAGCCGATACCGATATAATCCTGAGCCGAGGGCTCGCCGCCGGAGACGGCATCAGTATCTTGAAGAGTCAGTTCCTGCATTCGATTTTCTCCATGCGACTGGTCAAGGTTCGGTGTTTTGCCTCGCTGCTCGCCAATCAAGCTGAGAAGTCTAGTCAGTGATTGGGAGTTTTCTACAGGACAGATGTCCACCAAGATGACGTCATTCGATGTTATGGGTGCGTATCTTTTATGTTGCTCCAAGTGTTGCTATGAAACTGGATTCGGAAGGGCGTGGCAACTGCGAGGGCCGTCTCGACAATTTATCCTCATTCACCAGTAGTGGTATTCATGAAGGCGACGTCTCATCCGCTGGAACTCTTCTCACGCGTGTGTCTAGCCAACGATTGATTTGGTGGTAAGGTTCGCTGCAGCCCCGAATTCGTGACGTGCAGTTTGCTGCCGATCATCTGAAACAAAAGGCGAGCAGAATTGTCGCGGGCAGGTTGGCGAGAAAATGAGTTAGGACAAGCACCCAGTAGTATGAGTTGGGCAATATTTTGCGCCAATGCAAAAGCGTGAGGCTGAATATGAAGAAGCCCCAGAATGCCACGACTGCCTGCGCCGAAGAGGTAATCCCGTGCAATACAGCCCACACCAAAGCACAGAGAAGAGATGGTGCAATGGCCCCTCGTACTGCTCTTTCTGCCATGAACATCATCGGAATCAATAATGCCGATTCAAGAAGTGGCGCAACCAACAGTGGCATTACGGTGTCGGCTATGGAATGAAAAGGCTCGGCGTGCTCCAAGGGTAAGTGACTCTGCAGCAACGTCACCAATACAAGCGGTGGAACTATGGCGGCAGCAGCTGCCAAGAAGGAAAACAGCCATGGATTCGCTTTGGTTCGGCTAAGAATGGCTCGTGGCGATGTGAGCATCTATCAATCCTCAAGGTATTCTGCGCCCCATTCAAGCCGCCTCGTCTCTTTTTCGATTATTTCTGCGCAAACCAGGAGGGTCGTCGGGAAACCAGAGCCAAGCCGGATCGGTCGCTCCCTGACGTAAGCAGTACGCTCGCCAAGCAATGACAATTCGCGAGTAAAGCAGAACCATCCCAGTGAAAGCGAGCGTGGCTATGACTGAGGCAGCCACCGTCCATAGAACTGGTAAGTCCGGAAGAAGCGCCTTGGATGCGACGGAAATGATTGCCGTCACGCCCAGCGATGCAACGAGTGATTTGGTGATCAGGTTCATTACAATCCCAAGTCTTTGGCGGAAAAGGCCAGCGGCTTGCAATCTGCCGGGCGGTGATTTTCATTGCCCAAACAAAAAAAGCTGGTGAAGCTCTTGCTGCCGACCGGGAACGGATCGCGAAAAACCAGCAACCCTCCATTTGGCAACTCTGAGTTTCGCGCCTGCACATACAGATCCAAAGGCATCTTGTGAGAAGTATTCTCGATTACTTCCTTCAGATCGTTTGCCGACGCAGGATGCAGGAATGAGCCTGTAGAGTGGCTGTACGTCCCATGAAAGTGAAGATAAGTGGGGCGAATTGATCTACTGGCCAGCATGTCATGTCGAGGCGTTGATAGATAAATGTTTGCACAGGCTGAAACACGGCCGCCTTGAATTTCGACGCTCAAATTCTTCCTTCGCACTTCTTCTCGCAGATATTCCGATACGAACTCTCTGCCCCCGGGGGAATCCTTGATGCGCAACGTGCGTAGGTTCGGCGTCTTTTCAGCAGCGGCTTTGTAGCGTTCAAGCAGCTCGGAATCGAGAGATCCCGAGAGAACAATCAAGTCCCTTCCATTGGTTTTTACATTCGTCAGGCTCATTCCGTAGAGCGAAAGTGTTCCGAGTACGAGTGCAGCCAGTGCACAAGGCACCAGAACCAGCCAGATAGGACTTTTCAGAAAAGTAGGCGGCATGGGACTCGCATTCGGCTCTTGCTCAATGTGTCTGAGATGCGCCTCCAAGAGGCGCATCCCTTTCACGCTCAGTCAAATATCATCGACAACAAACCAACAATGCAAAGCGATGCGCCTTGAGTGCAACTATCGATGAACATGGCGAATTGACTTGCATCCATGTTGCTGGAGCTTGAAGTCGTATAGGTGATCGATCTATTTGCGCCACTTGAGCCACCTCCACCGGCTCCCATGCCACCTGCGGCCACGTCGCACTCTGCTTCACTCATTTCAAACATTTTTGTCTTTCATCATCAGGTGAATCCAGTCTTGCTGGAAATTCGAGCCTGCGGAATCCGCAGGCTCGGTGCCTAAACTCCCGCAACGTGCAACTTCAGCGCGGTTGACTCATTCTGCCGGCCGACCGCTTCGGTAGGCAGGATCCATTTATCATCAGTATTACCACTAGCTTCGGCACCATGTGGCCGATTTCTCAAGCAGTCTGCATCGGAAATGTGCGCAATGRCAAGCTGCGCCATCTATTGCATAGATGGCGCTATGAATCAAATATATGGCTAGGGAATCTGGCGGTCGAATTACCCCAAGCAGTCCGCCATCAAACCTTCACTCGCGGCACCCGCCCCATCAGGTAGAACTCATCGTTCGGCCGCAGGCTCATCAGGTTCGCCATCCGGTTGCTCAATCCGAACAAGGCGGTGATCGCCCCGATGTCCCAGATGTCCTCGTCATCGAAGCCGTGCGCGCGCAGCGCCTCGAAATCCGATTCGACGATGTTCGCGGCGTCGTTGCAGACCTTCATCGCGAAGCCGAGCATCGCCTTCTGCCGCGGCGTGATGTCGGCCTTCAGGTAGTTGGTCGCGACCTGGTCGGCGAGTTGGGGCTGCTTCTCGTACACGCGCAGGATCGCGCCGTGCGCCACCACGCAGTACAGGCAGTTGTTGGCCCCCGAGGTCGCGACGATGATCATCTCGCGCTCGCCCTTCGTCAGCTGGCCGCCTTCCTTCAGCAGCAGCGCGTCGTGGTACGCGAAGAAGGCCCGTGCCTCGTCGGGCCGGTGCGCGAAGCCCAGGAACACGTTCGGCACGAACCCCGCCTTCTGCTGCACCTCGAGGATCCGCGCGTGGATGTCATCGGGCAGGCCGGCGAGTTCGGGCACCGGGTAGCGGCTGATGGGGGGGCGGCTCATGGGCATGTCTCCTGGTCTTGTGATCGAACCAGGATACGTCGCTGCATGGGCCGGGGCCCGGCGTTACCATCGCCGCCCGAAAGGACGCCCATGCCGAAGCCCCCCAACGAACGCCGGTCCGGCGGCCTCGCTGACCTGTCGTCGCTGGTCTATTCCACCGACACCGGCCGCATCTGCCCGGACTGCCGCCAGCCGATCGGCCAGTGCGCGTGCAAGGCGCAGAAGGCGCTGCCGCAGGGCGACGGCATCGTGCGGGTCTCGCGCGAGACCAAGGGCCGCAAGGGCAAGGGCGTGACGCTGGTGAAGGGCCTGCTGCTCGATGCCGACGCGCTGAGTCTGCTGTCACGCGAACTGAAGGCCGCCTGCGGCGTCGGCGGCACCGTGAAGGACGGCGTCATCGAGCTGCAGGGCGACCACGTCGAGACCGTGATGGAGCGCCTGAAGCGCGCCGGCCACACCGTCAAGCGCGCCGGCGGCTGAGCATCGCCCGGGCGCGCGCCCGTCAAGGGGCCGCTTCCAGCAGCAGGTACTTGCGCAGCAGCGGCGCGGTCAGGCTGAAGCGCGCCGCCGACACCGTCGCGATGAAGCAGGCCTCGCCCGTCTGGCGCGGGTTGTCGATCGCGGTCACGTAGAGCAGCTCGCCGCCAGGCTGTCGCCACAGCACCACGCGCGACACCGGCACGCCGTCGCGCTCGAGCACCGGATACAGGCTGTGCATCTCGGCGAGCACCGCGCGCCGGTCGCCGTCGTCCAGCACCGCGGCGCGGTCGTCGCGGCCGAAGTGGATCCAGGCGGTGCTCACGCAGCTCGGCAGGTTCGGTGCGCTGCCCGGCGGCGGCAGCGGCGGCTCGGCCGCCAGCGCGAGCGATGCCACCGACGCACCCAGCGCGCCCCGGATCAGTGCACAGCTTCGGCAGCCCATGTCCGCTCCTTCGCGGCTGGCTCGCGCCGCGTGCCAGCAGCTTACGCCGGGCTGACGGCCGTGATCATCGCAGGGTGTTCGCCGCGGGCGGCCATCGCCACCAGCAACACGGCGGCCATGTGAATCTGCCTATCATCGACGACCCGCAACGGAGGTCTCGATCGATGTCCATGGTCCAGCTGGCGCTCCGTCGCCCCTACACGTTCATCGTGATGGCCTTGCTGATCGTGCTGGCCACGCCGTTCGCGCTGCGCAACATGGCGACCGACATCTTCCCGGAGATCAACATCCCGGTGATCAGCATCATCTGGAACTACGGGGGGCTGTCGGCACAGGAGATGGGCCAGCGGATCTCGGCGCAGAGCGAGCGCGGGCTCACCACCACCGTCAGCGACATCGAGCACATCGAATCGCAATCGCTGAACGGCGTCGCGGTGATCAAGGTCTTCTTCCAGCCGACCGCCAACATCCAGACCGCGATCGCGCAGGTCGTCGCGTCGATGCAGACGCAGGTGCGGCAGCTGCCGCCGGGCACCACGCCGCCGCTGGTGATCAAGTACTCGGCCTCCAGCATTCCGGTGGTGCAGCTCGCGCTGTCGAGCCCGACGCTGCCGGAGCAGTCGGTGTTCGACGCCGCGGTCAACCAGCTGCGCCCGCAGCTCATCACGATCCCCGGCGTCGCCGTGCCGTTCCCCTACGGCGGCAAGAACCGGCTGATCTCGGTCGACCTCGACACCGCGGCGCTGCAGGCGCGCGGGCTGTCGCCGGCCGACGTGGTCAACGCGATCAACCTGCAGAACCTGATCCTGCCGTCGGGCACCGCGAAGTTCGGCGCCACCGAATACACCGTGAAGATGAACGGCTCGCCCGACGCGGTGGCCGGGCTGAACGACCTGCCGGTGCGCACCAACGGCAGTGCCACCACCTACCTGCGCGACGTCGCCTACGTGCGCGACGGCTTCTCGCCGCAGACCAACATCGTGCGGCAGGACGGCGCGCGCGGCGTGCTGCTGTCGGTGCTGAAGAACGGCGGCGCGTCGACGCTCGACATCGTCGACAACCTGCGCGCGCTGCTGCCGCGCGCCGCGCAGACGCTGCCGGCCGACGTGAAGGTGACGCCCCTCTTCGACCAGTCGGTGTTCGTCAAGGCAGCCGTCAAGGGCGTGATCGCCGAGGCGGTGATCGCCGCGCTGCTGACGGCCGCGATGGTGCTGCTGTTCCTCGGCAACTGGCGCAGCACGCTGATCATCTCGGCGACGATCCCGCTGTCGATCCTCGCGTCCATCCTGGTGCTGCAGATGCTCGGCGAGACGCTGAACCTGATGACGCTCGGGGGCCTCGCGCTGTCGGTGGGCATCCTGGTCGACCAGGCGATCGTGACGATCGAGAACATCGAGCGCCACCTGCACCTGGGCACGCCGCTGATCGAGGCGATCGAGGTCGGCGCCGGCGAGATCGGCGTGCCGGCCTTCGTCTCCACGCTGTGCATCTGCATCGTGTTCGTGCCGATGTTCTTCCTGTCGGGCGTCGCGCGCTTCCTGTTCGTGCCGATGGCCGAGGCGGTGGTGTTCGCGATGATCGCGTCGTACCTTCTGTCGCGCACGCTGGTGCCGACGCTGGTGATGCTGCTGATGGCGAAGTCGCACGCGGCCCCGAAGGATGCGAAGCCGAACGCCCTGCAGCGCGTCTACCTCGCCTTCGACCGCCAGTTCGAGCGCGTGCGCCGGGTCTACACGCTGTCGCTGTCGGCCTTGCTGTCGCAGCGCAAGCGCTTCGTGATCGGCTTCTCGCTGTTCTGCGTGCTGTCGTGCGGGCTGATCCCGTTCCTCGGGCGCGACTTCTTCCCGAGCGTCGATTCGGGCCAGATCCGGCTGCACCTGCGCGCGCCCACCGGCACGCGCATCGAAGAGACCGCGCGGCTGGCCGACGAGGTCGAGGCGGTGATCCGCGAGCTGATCCCGGCCGACCAGCTGGAGACCATCCTCGACAACCTGGGCGTGCCCAACAGCGGCATCAACCTGTCGTACAGCAACGCCGGCACCATCGGCACGCTCGATGGCGAGCTGCAGCTCTCGCTGAAGGAAGGCCACCGGCCGACCGACGAGTTCGTGAGCCTGCTGCGCGCCGAGTTGCCGAAACGCTTCCCGGGCACCGAATTCTTCTTCCAGCCGGCCGACATCGTCACGCAGATCCTGAACTTCGGGCTGCCGGCGGCGATCGACGTGCAGTTCACCGGCCAGAACCTTGCCGCCAATGCGGTGCTGGCGGCCGAGCTGACGCGCAAGATCCGCGAGATCCCCGGCGCCGTCGATGCGCACGTGCACCAGCGCAACGACCTGCCGGCGCTGAACCTCACGATGGACCGCTCGCGGCTGCAGCAGCTCGGGCTCACCGCGTCGAACGTCGGGCAGAACGTGCTGATCTCGCTGTCGGGCAGCTCGCAGACGGCGCCGGCCTTCTGGCTGAACCCGCAGAACGGCGTGGTCTACAACATCGCGGTGCAGACGCCGCAGTACAAGGTGGATTCGCTGGACGCGCTGCTGAACCTGCCGGTCGGCGCGGTCGGCGGGGGCGGGGGTTCGGGCACCGCGGCCGCGAGCGGCACGCAGCTGCTGGGCAACCTGGTCGAGGCGGCACCGGGCCGGCAGCTCGCGGTGGCCTCGCGCTACAACATCCTGCCGGCGATCGACGTGTACGTCGGCGTGCAGGGCACCGACCTGGCGAGTGTCGCCGGCAAGGTGCAGGCGCTGGTCGACGAGATCCGCCCGAAGCTGCCGCGCGGCAGCCAGCTGGTGCTGCGCGGCCAGGTGCAGACGATGCAGGCCTCGTTCATCGGGCTGGGCGTGGGCCTCGCGATGGCGATCGTGCTGGTGTACCTGCTGATCGTCGTCAATTTCCAGAGCTGGATCGATGCGCTGATCATCGTCGCCGCGCTGCCGGCGGCGCTGGCCGGCATCGCGTGGATGCTGTTCATCACCGGCACCACGCTGAGCGTGCCGGCGCTCACCGGCGCGATCATGACGATGGGCGTGGCCACCGCGAACAGCATCCTGCTGGTGTCGTTCGCGCGGCAGCGCCAGCAGGAGGGCGTGCCGGCGCTGTCGGCCGCGCTCGAAGCCGGCGCCACGCGGATCCGCCCGGTGCTGATGACGGCGCTCGCGATGATCATCGGCATGATCCCGATGGCGCTCGGCCTGGGCGAAGGCGCCGAGCAGAACGCGCCGCTCGGCCGCGCGGTGATCGGCGGGCTGCTGTTCGCGACCGTCTCGACCCTCTATTTCGTGCCGGTGGTGTTCGCCGGCGTGCACCGCTGGCTGGCGCACCGCCATGCCGCGCGCGGCGACCACATCCCACCGGCGGCCGCGTTGCCGCCGGCCGCCAGCCTCCAGGAGACCTGACCCCATGACCGAGCAGCGCCACGCGGCACTGGGCATCCACGCCGCCGATCCGAACGATCCCGAGCACGCCCTGCACCTGGCCGATCCGCTGGAGCGCCGCGCCGTCGCGCGCCGCATGCGCTGGGTCGCGCTCGCGGTGCTGCTGCTGCTGGCGCTGGGCGCCGGCCGCACCGTGATCAGCCGCATGGGCACCGCAAAGGCGCTGGAGGCGGGCACGGCCGAGCGCGCGAAGCAGTACGTGAAGACCGCGCTGCCGAAGACCGCCGATGCCGGCCAGACGCTCGCGCTGCCCGGTACGCTGCAAGGCTTCGTGCAATCGCCGATCGCCGCGCGCGCCACCGGCTACCTGCGGCGCTGGACCAAGGACATCGGCAGCCGCGTCGAGCGCGGCGAGGTGCTGGCCGAGATCGAATCGCCCGAGCTCGACCAGCAGCTCACGCAGGCGATGGCCGCGCGCGAGCAGGCGTCGTCGAGCCTGGAGCTCGCGAAGAGCACGGTCGAGCGCTGGGAGAGCCTGCGCAAGAAAGACGTGGTCTCGCAGCAGGACCTCGACGAGCGCCGCAGCAGTGCCGCGCAGGCGCGCGCCAACCTGGCCGCGGCCGACGCCAACGTGCAGCGGCTGCGCCAGCTCGAGGGCTTCAAGCGCGTGGTGGCGCCGTTCGCCGGCGTGATCACGCGGCGCAACGTCGACGTGGGCGACCTGATCGACATGAGCGGCAAGCCGCTGTTCACGCTGTCGCAGACCGATCCGCTGCGCGTCTACGTGAACGTGCCGCAGTCGTATGCGCAGCTGGTGAAGGCGGGGCAGCCGGTGGTCGTCACGCAGGGCGAGTTGCGCGGGCAGAGCTTCAAGGGCACGGTGGCGCGCACCGCGGCGTCGATCGACACCGGCACGCGCACGATGCAGGTCGAGATCGCGCTGCCGAACCCGGATGGCACGCTGCTGCCCGGCGCCTACGTGCAGGTGTCGCTGCCGCTGGCGGCCAGCCAGGCGGTGCTGGTGCCGGCGAATGCGCTGCTGTTCCGCGCCGAGGGCACGCGCGTCGCGCTGGTCGACGCGAGCGGCCGCGTGACGCTGCGCGCGGTGACGCTCGGCCGCAACTACGGCGAGAACGTCGAGGTGCTCGACGGCCTGGCAGCAAACCAGCGGCTGGTGCTGAATCCGTCGGACTCGCTGACCGATGGCGACGAGGTCGCGATCGCACCGGCAGCCAAGGACGCGGCGCCGGCCAAGGGGGCGCTGTGACGCGGCGACTCGCGGTCGTGTCGGCAGCGCTGCTGCTGGCAGCGTGCGCGGCCGGCCCGGACTACCAGCCGCCGAAGCCCGACATGCCCGTCACCTGGGCGCTCGATGCGCCGTGGCGCACCGCCTCGCCCGACGACGCGGCCGCCAAGGGCCCGTGGTGGCTGCGCTTCGGCGACGCGCAGCTCGATGCGCTGGAGCAGCGCGCGCTGGCCGGCAGCCCGACGCTGGCCGCCGCGGCGGCGCGGCTCGCGCAGGCGCGTGCGGTGGTGGCCGCGGGTTCATCCGCGCAGCTGCC
>NZ_JBFUGW010000060.1:0-27190 GCF_056402735.1 Rhizobacter sp. P3_C12 | reverse complement strand
CAGCCGGTGTCGCGCGAGCAGGTGCAGGCCGCGTGGTCGCCGACGCAGCCGATCGACGGGCAGCCCACGGTGTTCCAGCCAACGGTCGCGGCGCCGCGGCCGGCCGCGGCGGCGGCGCCGGGTGGGAGTGCGGGTGCGAATGCGCACCGGGAGGCAGCTGCGGCGGCCGCTGACAAGACGGTGGTGTCGCCGCATCGTGAGCCTGCCGGGCCTGCCACTGTAGAGCCACCGAAACGTCGCGGCCTGCTGATCGCGGGCATCGCCGGTGTGGCCGTGCTGGCGATCGCGGCGGTGTTCGCGATGAAGGGGCGTGGCCAACCCGAGGTGCTGCCGGCGCTGGTCGAGCCGTCGGCCGCGCCGGTGGCGGCGATCGAGTTGCCGGCGTCCGCGCCGGTGGCCCCGGTGGTCGAGCCGGATGCTGTCGCGACACTGCCCGCGGCGATCGATGCCGCCGCGTCCGCGCCGGGCGGTTCACAGCAGACTGAAGTCAACGCCGCCGTTGCGCCGGCAAAGCGCCGCCCCGAACCGAAGGCTGCCGCGTCACCCGCGGAGCAAGCCGTGCAGCCGGCCGCCACCACGGCACCGGCTGCTGCGGCACCCGCGCCGGCTGACCTGGCCGCCGGCCCGAAGACGCCCGGCGAAGCCTGCGGCGCGCGCAAGTTCCTCGCACGCCTGACCTGCATCCTGCGCGAATGCGAGAGCAACCCGGCGTTCCACGACCACCCGCATTGCGTGCGGGCGAGGGAGCTCGAGGACGAGCGCAAGCGCAAGGAAATGAACGGCGGTTAGCTGGGGGCTGGCATGGGCGCGCGCCTTCAAGCGCCAATGCCCGAACGAAGCACTAGTGCAACGCCGACAGGAACTGCTTCAACTCCGCCGTCTGCGGCGCGCCGAACACCTGCTCCGGCGGCCCGACCTCGTGGATGCGCCCGGCATGCATGAAGACCACGCGGTCGGCCACCTTGCGCGCGAAGTTCATCTCGTGCGTCACCATCAGCAGCGTCATGCCCTCGTCGGCCAGCGTCTCCACCACGCGCAGCACCTCGCCGACCAGCTCGGGGTCGAGCGCCGACGTGATCTCGTCGCACAGCAGCACCGCCGGCTCCATCGCCAGCGCCCGCGCGATCGCGACGCGCTGCTGCTGCCCGCCCGACAGCTGCTCCGGCTGCGCATCGAACTTCTCGGCCAGCCCGACGCGCTCGAGCAGCTTGCGCGCCTGCGCGGTGCAATCCGGGTTCGCCTTCTTCTTGACCAGCGTCGGCGCCAGCATCACGTTGCGGCCCACGCTCAAGTGCGGGAACAGGTTGAAGCCCTGGAAGATCATGCCCACGCGCTGGCGCAGCGCACGCATCGCCGCCGCATTGCCGTACAGCAGCGGCTGGCCGTCGACCGTCAGCGTGCCCTCCTGGAACTGCTCCAGCCCGTTCACGCAGCGCAGCAGCGTGCTCTTGCCCGAGCCGCTCTTGCCGATGATCGCGATCACCTCGCCGCGCGTCACCGACAGGTCGATGCCCTTCAGCACCTCGTTCGTGCCGAAGCGCTTGCGCAGCCCGGTGATCTGGACGATGTCCGCCGAGGCGGTGTCAGGCGTGACCATGCAGTTTTCTCTCCAGCGAACGGGCCCACAGGGACACCGGGAAACACAGCGCGAAATACAGCAGCGCGACGCAGGCGAACACGGTGAACGGGCGGAACGTCGCATTGGCGATCGTCGAGCCGGTCTTGGTCAGCTCGGCGAAGCCGATCACCGATGCGAGTGCGGTGCCCTTGATGATCTGCACCGCGAAGCCCACCGTCGGCGGCACCGCGACGCGCAGCGCCTGCGGGCCGATCACGTGGCGCAGCTGCTCGCCCAGGTTCATCGCGAGCGCGGTCGACGCCTCCCACTGGCCCTTGGGCACCGCGTTGACGCAGCCGCGCCAGATCTCGGTGAAGAACGCGCTGCTGTAAAGCGTCAGCGCGATCGCCGCGGCGGTCCAGTTCGACAGCGACAGCCCGAGCCCCGACAGCCCGAAGAACAGGAAGAACAGCTGCATCAGCAGCGGCGTGCCCTGGAACAGCTGCACGTAGCCGGCCACCAGGCGCTCTGCACCGGGCAGCTTCGCGAGCCGCGCCACCAGCAGCGCCAGCCCGACGATCGCGCCGCCGATGAAGGCGACCAGCGACAGCGCCACCGTCCAGCGCAGCGCGAGCAGCAGGTTGCGCAGGATCTCCCACAGCGTGAAGTCGACCATCGGGCTACTTTCCGAAGATGAAGCGCGGGCCGGCCCAGTTCAGCAGGCGGCGCAGCGCGATCGACAGCACCAGGTAGATCGCGGTGCCGATGATGAAGGCCTCGAACGCCCGGAAGTTGCGCCCCTGGATCAGGTTCACCGCATGCGAGAGCTCGGCCGTCGCGATCTGCCCGCACACCGCCGAGCCCAGCATCACGATCACGATCTGGCTCACCATCGCCGGCCACACGCGCTTCAGCGCCGGCGGCAGCACGACGCGCGTGAACACCTGCATCTCGCTGAGCGCCAGGCTGCGCGCCGCCTCGATCTGGCCGCGCGGCGTGGTGGCGATGCCGGCCCGCACGATCTCGGCCGCGTAGGCGCCGAGGTTGATCACCATCGCGAGCACCGAGGCACCCTCGGGCGACAGCCGCACGCCCAGGCTCGGCAGCCCGAAGAACAGGAAGAACAGCTGCACGATGAACGGCGTGTTGCGGATCAGCTCCACATACGCACCGGCGACGAAGCGCAGCCACGCCGGGCCGTGCAGCCGCGCCCATGCGCAGGCCACGCCGAGCGCCAGGCCGAACACCGCCGACACGCCGGTGAGCGCGAGCGTGATGCCCGCGCCCTTGGCCATCAGCGGCCACTCGGCCAGCACGGCCGGGAAGTCGAGGCTGATCATCGCGAGGGCCGCTCAGCCAAGGCTCATTGAGGAAGATCGCCGGCCGGGCGGCCGAGCCACTTCACCGCCATCTTGTCGAGCTCGCCGCTCTTCTTCGCATCGGCAATGATCTCGTTCACCTTGGCGCGCAGCTTGTCCTCACCCTTGGCAACGCCGATGAAGTTCGGCGAATCCTTCAGCAGCAGCTTGAACTCGGTGCCCAGCTGCGGGTTCTTCGCCATCATCGCGCCGGCCACCGAGGCGCCGGTGGCGATCAGCTGGGTCTGGCCCGACACGTAGGCCGAGACGGTCACGTTGTTGTCCTCGAAGCGCTTCACGTCCAGGCCCGAGGGCGCGATCTTGCCGAGCTCCTGGTCCTCCATCGCGCCGCGCGTCACGCCGATGCTCTTGCCGGCGAGATCGGCCGGCGTCTTCACGGCCAGCGTCTTCGGGCCGAACACCGCCTGGAAGAACGGCGAGTACGCGGCGGTGAAGTCGATCACCTTCTCGCGGTCCGGGTTCTTGCCGAGCGTCGAGATCACCAGGTCGGCCTTCTTCGTCTGCAGGTAGGGGATGCGGTTCGCGCTCGTCACCGGCACCAGCTCGACCTTCACGCCCAGCTTCGCGGCGATCAGCGTCGCCATGTCGACATCCAGCCCCTGCGGCTTCAGGTCGGTGCCGACGAAGCCGTACGGCGGGTAGTCGGTCGGGATCGCGATCGTGATCAGCTTCTTCGCCAGCACGTCGTCGAGCGCGGTCTGCGCCTGTGCGACGGACGCCGCGAACAGCAGCGGGGCAGCGGCCAGCAGGCCGAGGGCTTTCAGGAAAGAGCGGTGGCTCATCGTCAGTACTCCGGGGTGGACGAGGAAGGGGTCGCGGGCCTTGTATGCAAGGGCTGTGCCTTCCCTTTGCCAGCCCCCACTGGCGACAGCGCAGTGCGCAGCGAGGCCAGCGGGTCGACGGCCAGGCTCGGGTCCAGGTGCGCGGCCACGCTGTCGATGTGGTGCAGCATCAGGGCGGCTGCCGCCGCGGCGTCGCCGCGTTCGAGCGCGGCGACGATCTCGGCGTGCTCGGCGCACGACTGCGCGGCCTCGTGCTTCGACTGGTACAGCACCGCGATCAGCGTGGTGCGGGCGGTCAGGTCGCGCAGGATGTCGGCCAGCGTGCCGTTGCCGGCGCACTCGGCCAGGCAGACGTGGAAGTCACCGAGCAGGAAGCTGCGCTCGCCGGCATCGGCCGCTGCCACCGCGGCCTGCTCCTGCGCCACGTGCTCGCGCAGGCGCCGCAGCGGAACGCCGGCCAGCGGCGCGTCCAGCGACTGCAGCAGCCCGGTCTCGATCAGGCGCCGCGCGGCGAAGGCCTCGCGGGCGTCCTCGGGCGAGGGCTGCACGACGAACCAGCCGCGCCGCGAGTTGACCTCGACCATGCCGCGTGCCGCCAGCCGCGCGAGCGCCTCTCGCACGATGGTGCGGCTGACGTTGAACAGGTCGGCGAGCTGCTGCTCGCCCAGGCGGGCGCCGGGCGCGAGCTTGCGGGCGAGGATCGCGTCGACGATGCGGTCGGCGATCTGGTGGGGCTTGGGGCGGAGGGCAGGCACCAACAGGAGGCATGGATTGGTTGCATACAAGCAGGCTCACCAAAATGAGGCGTTCCGGCATCCGGGCAGCACCGTGAGAGGGTGCTGCGGGCTTGTATGCAAGCACCGGGCCTGCGCCGGCTCAGGCGGTGCGTTCGCGAACGCGCAACAGGGTCTGCTGCAGCAGGCGTGCATCGGCGCTGGCGCGGTGCCGCGTCAGCTGCAGCTCGTTGCTGACGGCCTGCCGGGTCTCGGACCAGTGGCGCGCCTGGGCCTCGGTCAGCAGCGCGCGCAGGTTGTCGAGCCGGAAGCTGGGCACCAGGCCGGCTTCTTCATACAGCGCGCCGAGCCAGGGGTAGTCGTGCGCCCAGCCATCGCTGTAGAGCGTCTGGCCGTGCAACTGGTCGTTCAGCCAGCGCGCGACCTCGGTCACCGGGCGGCCGTGCACCAGCAGCGTCTCGCGGTGGATGTGGTGCACCTGCTCGGCGGCCGAATCCCAATGCGTCCAGTGGCCAGCCGGCCGGATCAGGCGGCAGGACGCGCTGCCATCGGGCAGCACGAAGCCGACCTCGATCGGATAGCTGTCGCGGCCGAAGCCCGAGGCCTCGATGTCGAGGATGGCCGGCGCGGCGTCGAAGCGGGCGGTGACGAGGGGCTGCACGAGGGCCATGCGGCAGCTTAGGCAAACGGCGCGCCGGCCGGTCTGCGGAGAAGCCCGCGGTTCGGATGCCTTTCAGCCCGGCGCGTGCCGCGAATCGGCGTAGTGCAGGCGGCGGCGGGTGGCCGGCGCGGGGCCGCAAACCGAAACGAACGCGGCCGACAGCATGAAGCCGATCAGCAACAGCTGCAGCAGCAGCCAGTTGATGACGAGGAAGGTCAGCAGGCCGCTCGCCGTCTGGGTCGCCGCGCCCGGGACCACCGAGCCGAGCAGGAGGCAGCTGATGGCGATCAGTGCCACCGCGCCGACCGTCATGGCGATTCCGCGTGGGTGCAGCCCGAGCCGCTCGCCGTGAGGGGCCCAGGGCTGCAGCGTCTCGAGCAGCCGCCCGCGCAGCGCCAGCCGATGGAGCCCGACCACCTGCAACGGCAGCATCGCAAGGGACAGGATCCAGAACAGCAGCACGGCCTCCTGGGCGCGCCCGGCAGGGCCGAGGTCGCCGGGCAGCCTCAGCACGATCGGCAGGGTGCCGATCCCGAAGTGGTGTGTCGCGATGCAGTTGAAGGCGGTGCCGAGCAGCAGGCCGATCGGTGCCACCAGGGTGCGTGTCCGCTGCAGGTGGCAGGTTGCCAGACGGGTCGCGGCCTGGACCGGGGGCAGCAGGTGGGCTTGATTCATGTTGTCTCCTTGAACTTCGCGGGCCCGCGGTCGGCCGCTTGGGAAGATTAAGAGCGCGTCGGCAAATCGGTTCACGCCGGGCCATACAAGTTGTTCATCCCGGCTTCTGCGAAATGCATGGCCTGCGCGATGCCTGCGTGATAGGTGCCGAGGGCCCGGGGTCACGAAGCTGCCACACGGGCACCGCAGACTGCGCGCTTTTCAAGCATCACCGAGGATGGATCGAATGGACCGCCGGATCTTCTTGTCGAATGCCCTGCTGTTGGCGGGTGGAGGTGCCGTGCCGGCGTGGTCGCAGGCCCAGACGGCGCCTGCCGTGGTCACGCGCGATGCGATGCGCCCGCAGTTTCCGTCCGGCGTGCAGTCGGGCGATGCACGGGCCGACAGCGCGATCGTCTGGACGCGCAGCGACCGGCCGGCCCGCATGTGGGTCGAGTGGTCGAGCACCGCGAGCTTCGCGAACCTGAACCGCGTGCGCGGGCCCCACCTGCTGGAAGACTCCGATTTCACCGGCCGCCTCGACCTGAGCGGCCTGCCGGCCGGCCAGGAGGTGTTCTACCGCGTCGTGCTGCAGGACCTGCACAACGAGCGCGTGCTGTCCGAGCCGATGCCGGGCCACCTGCGGCTGCCGGCCGCCCCGGGCGGCAAGCCGCTGCGCGACGTGCGCTTCGCGTGGAGCGGCGACACGGCAGGGCAGGGCTTCGGCATCAACGAGGCCTGGGGCGGCATGAAGATCTACGAGCAGATCCGCCGCGTGAACCCGGACTTCTTCCTGCACAGCGGCGACACCATCTATGCCGACGGGCCGATCCCGGCGCAGGTGAAGCTGCCCGACGGCTCGACCTGGAACAACCTGGTCACCGAGGAAGTCAGCAAGGTCGCCGAGACGCTGAACGAATACCGCGGGCGCTACCGCTACAACCTGCTGGACGCGAACATCCGCCGCCTGTCGGCCGAGGTGCCGCAGATCTGGCAGTGGGACGACCACGAGGTCAGCAACAACTGGTCGGATTCGAAGGACGTGTCGGGCGACGCGCGCTACACCGAGAAGAACGTGCCGCTGCTGGTGGCGCGCGCGAGCCGTGCCTTCCTCGAGTACGCGCCGCTGCGTCGCGGCCCGGATGCCGAGAGCGAGCGCGTGTACCGCCACCTGCCGCAGGGGCCGCTGCTCGACGTGTTCGTCGTCGACATGCGCAGCTACCGCGGCGCCAACAGCGCCAACCTGCAGACCGAGGAAGCGCCGGACAGCGCCTTCATGGGCCGCCCGCAGATCGCGTGGCTGCTCGACGGGCTGAAGCGCTCGAAGGCGACCTGGAAGGTGATCGCCGCCGACATGCCGATCGGCGTGCAGGTGCCCGACGGCAAGGATGCGCAGGGCCGTGACAAGTGGGAGGCGATCGCCAACGGCGACGATGGCGTGCCGCTCGGCCGCGAGCTCGAGATCGCGCGGCTGCTGCGCGAGATCAAGCGGGCCAACATCAAGAACATCGTCTGGCTGACCGCCGACGTGCACTACACGGCGGCCAATTTCTACGACCCGCGCAAGGCGAAGTTCAGCGATTTCCTGCCATTCTGGGAGTTCATCTCCGGCCCGCTGAACGCCGGCAGCTTCGGGCCGAACAAGCCCGATGCCACCTTCGGCGTGCAGGTGGTCTACGAGAAGGCGCCACCGTCGCAGAACGTGGCGCCGAGCGAGGGCTACCAGTTCTTCGGGCAGGTCGACATCGACGCGAAGACCAAGGCGTTCACGGTGAACCTGAAGGACTTGACCGGTTCGACGCTGTTCACGAAGACGCTGCCGGCCGCGTGACCTGTAGCCCGGATGCGAATCCGGGACCGGCTTGCACAGGTCTGCGCAAGCAAAGGCGCGGCCGGCGGGCCACAGCCCCCCCGCACGCGCCTTCCGCGCCGACGCCAGTCAGCAGGAACCCGACCTCAGGGCGCCGAGATCTTCACGATCCCACCGCGCCGCAGGATGTACAGCGCCCCGTCGGCACCGGTCAGCATGTCGACCGGGTCGCCGTCGAGCTTCGCGAAGGCATAGGCGGCGTTGCCGTTCACGAGGTCGATGCGGCCCACCGTGTGCGCCACGTAGTCCGCAAAGAAATAGCTGCCGCGGTACATCGCCGGGAAGTTGCCGCCGGCCGGGTAGAAGGTGCCGCCGGCAATGCACTGGCCGACGAAGAAGCCACCCGGGCCGTTGCCCTCGGGGTTGGTCGCGCTGTGCTTGTAGGTGAACAGCGGCCCGGTGAGGCCGGCAGTCACGCGCTCGTTGCCCTCGGAGCCCGGCCAGCCGTAGTTCGCGCCGGCCGTGCCGACGTTGACCTCTTCCCAGGTCACCTCGCCGACATCGTTGATGTGGATGCGGCCGTCCGTCGGGCGCACGGCGAACGTGAACGGGTTGCGCAGGCCGTAGGCCCACACCGCGCCGAAGTCCGCGCCGTTGCTCGCCGCATAGAACGGGTTGTCGGTCGGGATCGTGCCGTCGTCGTTCAGGCGCAGCAGCTTGCCCCACAGCATGGTCTTGTCCTGCGCCGGCGAACCGCGCGCGTTGTCGCCGACGCCGACGTACAGCTTGCCGTCGTTGCCGAAGTGCATCGCGCCGCCGTTGTGGTTGGTCGCGGCCGACAGGGCCGGCAGGTTGAAGATCACGGTCGGATTGCCGGGGGCCGCGACATCGCCGGCGGCGGTGTAGCGCGTGATGCGGTTGTGCGTGCCGTTCTGCGTGGTCGTGTGATAGACGTAGACATAACCGTTGGTCGCGAAATTCGGGTGCAGCGCAACGCCGATCAGCCCGCGCTCGCCCTGCGAATCGACCGTCAGCGTCACGAAGGCCTGCGGCTGCAGCACGCCGTTCTTCACGACGCGCAGCGTGCCGCCCTGCTCGGCGACGAACAGGCGGCCGTCCGGTGCCTGCGCGAACGCGGTCGCGCTGGTCAGGCCGTCGACCCACGACTCGTTCTTCGTGAAGCCCTGCGGCAGCGCGACGTTGCCGCCGAACTTGACGGTGGCGCTGGTCCAGTCGGAGACGTTGCCGGCGGCATCGCGGGCGCGCGCCCGGATCACGTGCTGGCCGCTCGCGTGGTTGGCGGTGACGACGCTCGCGCTGAACGGCGCTGTCGTGTCCTCGGCACCGAGCGCCGCGCCGTCGAACTGGAACTCGACCCCGACGACGCCGACGTTGTCGGTCACGGTGGTGGTGATGTTCAGCGTGCCGGTCAGGTTGGTCGCCAAGTTGGCCGGCGAGGCGATCGCGATGGTCGGCACCTGCGTGTCAGGGCCTTGCGGGGTCGTGACGGTCACGGCGACGGCGGTGCTGGTGGTCGCCGCACCGGTGTTGTCGGTTGCTCGCGCGGTCAGCGAATGCGCGCCTGCCGTGGCGGGCGTCCACGAGAAGGCGAACGGCGCCGCCGTGTCGGTGTTCAGCAGCGTGCCGCCGTCGAGGAACTCGACCTTCGCGACCGTGCCGTCCGGATCGGCCGCGGTGGCCGTCAGCGTCATCGCGGTGCCGACGACGCCGGTGGCGGCGGCCGCGAGCGTCACCGTCGGCGGCTGGTTGGTGGCCGCGCCGAGGTCTTCGAAGGTCGCGGTGTAGGTGGTGTCGGCGGCCGGGGTCGAGATCGTGTGCGTCGCGATGCCGCCGTCGCTCCAGGTCTTGAAGCCGTAGTTGCGGCCGTTCAACACCTGCGCGGCGGCGCCGATGTCGCGCTCGATGCCGACCACGCCGGTGAAGGTGTTGGGCCCGGTCACCGGCTGGCCGTCGATCGTCAGCGCCAGCCCGGTGGGCACGGTCGCGAGCGTGACCTGCGCCTTGCGCGGCTGCACGTCGCGCGTCACCTCGGTGGTGCGTCCGGCCGAATCGGTGGCCTTCAGGTGGAATCGGTACCAGATGTTCGACGAGGTCTCGCCGCGCACCGGAATGGTCACCGTGCCGCTCGCGCCGGTGGTCGCCTGTTGGAACGGATGGTTGTGGGTGTCGTGGTGCAGGTCGGCCCACCAGGTGAGCGAACTCGCGGGCAGCGTGCCGTCTTCCGGATCGTTGGCGCTGCCGGTGAAGGTCAGGGTGTCGCCGGCCGCGAAGGTGGCGCCTGCGGCAGGGCTGTCGATTTGCGCGGCTGGCGGGTTGCCGGCCGGCGGTGGGTTCGCGGGGGTGTCGCCGCCGCTGCCGCCGCATGCGGCGAGCAGCAGGCTGGCGGCCAGGGCGGCCAGCCGGGTCGTGTACAGCAGGGAAGAAGGAAGTGCAGCCATGGGGATCCTCGGGTCGCGTGTGCGTGCTTGCAATGACGTGCTTGTGGCATGGCGCGGGGTGTCCGTCCCGCGCCGGTTTGTGTCACCGCCGCAAGCAATGTCGCGCATTGTGTCCGCCATTCGCCCGCGCTGCAGCGGCGGCGGTGATCGATCGCAAAACGGTATCGGTCGCCCCCTGGCATGCGCTCAGGTCGGCGCAATGCGCACGATGTTGTTGCGCGTCAGCACCAGCAGCGCCCCGTCGGTGGCCACGCGCATGTCGACCGGTTCGCCGACCGTCTTCGCGAAGGCATAGACGGCGTTGCCGTTCGCAAGGTCGACGCGGCTGATCTCGTGCGTCGTGAAATCGGCGAAGAAGTAGTTGCCCTGGAAGCGCGCCGGGAAGAGGGCCGCGAAGCCGCCGCCCACCGGGTAGAACGCGCCACCGGCGATGCACCGGCCGATGATGAAGCCACCGACGGCGCTGCCCGGCGGCGTGGCAACGGTGTGGCGGTAGGTGAACAGCGGGGCGGTGACGCCGGCGGTGATGTTGTCGGGCCCCTCGGAGTTCGGCCAGCCGTAGTTGGCGCCGGCGGCGCCGACGTCGATCTCCTCCCAGGTGTTCTGGCCGACGTCGTTGATGTGGATGCGGCCGTCGCTCGGGCGGACCGCGAAGGTGAACGGGTTGCGCAAGCCGATCGCCCACACCGCGCGCGCGTTGCCGATGTTGGTCGCGTAGTACGGGTTGTCGGTCGGGATGGTGGCGTCGTCGTTCAGGCGCAGCAGCTTGCCGAACAGGCTGTTGCGATCCTGCGCCGGCGCGCCGAGCCCGTTGTCGCCGACGCCCACGTACAGCTTGCCATCGGGGCCGAAATGCATCGCACCGCCGTTGTGCATGGTCGAGGTGAGCGTCGGCAGGCCGAACAGCGCGGTCGGCGGGCCGGCGGCCACGTCGCCGTTCGCGGTGAAGCGGCTGATGCGGTTGTGCGTGCCGCCGTCGGTGGCGGTGTAGTACACGTACACCCAGCCGTTGGTCGCGAAGTCCGGGTGCAGCGTGATGCCGACCAGCCCGCGCTCGCCGCCCGAGCTGATGTTGGCCAGCGTCGCGAACGGCGTCGGCAACAGCACGCCGTTCTTGATCACGCGCACCGTGCCCGCCTGCTCGGTGACGAAGATGCGGCCGTCGGGCGCCTGCGCGAACGCCGTCGCGGCGGTCAGCCCTCCGACCAGGGCCGTCTTCGCGAAGCCCTCGGGCACCTGCACGTCGTTGCCGAACTGCACGGTGCGCGTGACCCACGCGGAGCGGTTGTTCGAAGTGTCGCGGGCGCGGGCGCGGATCACGTGCTGCCCGGTCGTGAGGCGGGTCGTCGTGATGCTGGTCATGTAGGGCGCATTCGTGTCGTCGTCGCCCCACAGTGCGCCGTCGATCTGGAACTCGACGCCGGCGATGCCGACGTCATCGGTCGCGTCGGCGGTGATGTCGATGCGGCCGGTCAGGTTGGCGGCCAGGTTGGCCGGCGTGTTCAGCACCAGCGTCGGCGGCTGCGTGTCGGCGGCGGTGACATCGGCCACCTGGGGCCCTTCGGTCGCCGCGCCGGCGTCGGCCTTGGCTTCGACGCGGGCGTCACTGTCGGGTGTGGCCGTGTCGCCGCTGCCTCCGCCGCAGCCGGCGAGCAGCAAGCCGCTGCGCAGGACCATCCATCCGATCGCCGATCGCCAGTTCGCCATGAGAGTCTCCCCGTGAGTGGTGCGACGGGCGGGCAAACGGCGTTCCCGATCCGCCGCTGCGCTGTCGCGCGGGTGACACCGTGGCTGCGGGTTGGTTCCGTAGGCCTTGCCGGCGCGGCGCGGTATACCTTGCCGGTCTCCAGGAGAGGTCTGCCGTGAACCCGTTGCCTGAAGTTCCAGAGCGCCCGCACCACAAGGTCTGGCCGCGCCGCCTCCCGCGTGCACTGGCGATCCCGTCGACCACGCTGTGGTTCAACCTCGAGGTGGCCGCGCAGCGATTTCCGGACAAGCCGGCCTACCTGTTCTTCGGCCGGGCGCTCGATTTCCGCACGCTGCGCGAGCAGGCGGAGCAGGTGGCCGGCTGGCTGCAGCAGGCCGGCGTGCAGGCCGGCGACCGCGTCGCGCTGTACCTGCAGAACTGCCCGCAGTACGTGGCGGCGTACTACGGCATCCTGCGCGCGAACGCCGTTGTCGTGCCGGTCAACCCGATGAACAAGGCCGAGGAGTTCGGCCACTACATCACCGACCCCGAGGCGCGCGTCGCGATCTGCAGCCCCGACCTGAGCGGCTTCGTCGCGCAGGCGAATGCCGCGCTGCCCGAGGCGCAGCGACTGCGGGATGTGCTGGTGGTGCGGTACGCCGATGCGCTGCCCGACGTGATCGACGCCGCCATCGCCCCGCCCCCGGCGATGGAGGCCTGGCTGCGCGCCGACCCGCCGCTGCCTGACGCCACGCAAGCAACGTCGGAGCGCTACACCCGCTGGACCGATGCGCTCGCTCGGCGCCACGTGCCCGGGCCGCACACCGCGCAGCCGGACGATCTCGCGCTGCTGCCCTACACCTCGGGCACCACCGGGCTGCCGAAGGGCTGCATGCACACGCACCGCACGCTGATGGCGAACACGGTGGGCGGCTGCTGGGGCAATGCCGGCGCCGAGACGGTGAGCCTGGGCGTGGTGCCGATGTTCCACATCACCGGCATGGTCTACGGCGTGCTCGGGCCGGTCTGGAACGGCAGCACGACGGTGTTGATGCCGCGCTGGGACCGCGAGCTTGCGGGCCGGCTGATCTCGCGCCACCGGCCGACGCACTGGACCTGCATCCCGACGATGATCATCGACCTGTTCGGCAGCCCCAATTACAGGAGCTTCGACCTGTCGAGCCTGCGCTACCTGAGCGGCGGCGGCGCGGCGATGCCGCAGGCGGTGGCCGAGCGGCTGCAGGCGGAGTTCGGGCTGACCTTCGCCGAAGGCTACGGGCTGACCGAGACCGCGGCGCCGAGCCATGCGAACCCGCCCGAGCGCGCGAAGCTGCAGTGCCTGGGCATCCCGATCTTCGGCGTCGACTCGCGCGTGGTGGACCCCGTCACGCTGCAGGAGATGCCGGTCGGCGAGGTGGGCGAGATCGTCACGCACGGGCCGATGGTGTTCCAGGGCTACTGGCGGCATCCGGAGGCGACGCAGGCGGCCTTCGTCGAGATCGAGGGCCGGCGCTTCTTCCGCACCGGCGACCTGGGGCGCATGGACGACGAGGGCTATTTCTTCATCACCGACCGGCTGAAGCGGATGATCAACGCGAGCGGCTTCAAGGTGTGGCCGGCCGAGGTGGAGGCGCTGCTCTACAGGCACCCGGCGGTGCAGGAGGCCTGCGTGATCTCGGCGCGCGATGCCTACCGCGGCGAGACGGTGAAGGCGGTGGTGGTGCTGCGCGCCGAGGCGCGCGGCGTGACGCGCGAACAGGACATCGTCGATTGGGCGCGCGACCACATGGCGGCGTACAAGGCGCCGCGCCTGGTGAACTTCGCCGACAGCCTGCCGAAGTCGGGGGCGGGGAAGGTGCTGTGGCGGGTCTTGCAGGAGCAGGAGCGCGAATCCGGGCTTGCGTAGACCTTTGCGCACACAGACGCAAACCGAACAAACCATGCATTTTTCGAGGGGGAATCCGGGCTTTCCAGCAGTCCTCGGGTATTGCTCCGCCCCTAACATCCGCGCTGATCGAAAAAACGAACGGTCGTGCTGATTTGCGCGGCGTTCCCCTCAGCCTCGGCTGGATTCATGACTGGGAAGCAGGAGACACGGATGCATCAATGGAAACGCAATGTCGTCGCGCTCGRCGCGGCGGCACTGGTGGCCGCTTGCGGCGGCGGCGGCAGCGACACGACGGCCAAGGTCAACATCACCTCGGTGAAGGTCATGGGCGACAGCCTGGCCGACTCGGGCACCTTCGGCTTCAAGGCGACGGTGCAGGGTACCGACTCGCTGGTGTTTCCGGAGCGCGTCGCGCTGAGCTACGGCATCACATCGATGTGCAACTACTACACGGCGACGGGTGCCACCACCTTCACGCCGAACACCACGAAGACCGGGTGCACCAACTACGCGATCGCCGGCAGCCGGATCAACAACTACACGGCGCCCACCTCGCAGCTGTCGGTGATCCAGCAGATGAAGGACGCGACCGCGACGGCCAACATCGGTGCCAGCGAACTGGCACTGGTCGATGGCGGCGGCAATGACGCGGCCGACCTCGTGGGCGCCTACCTGCGGGCCGGCACCGATGGCGGCGCGAGCTACCTGGCGCTGCTGAAGACGGTGCTGGACGCGACCACGGTGGACACCGAGGCGGCGGCGGGTGCCGCGGGCCTGGCGAAGCTGGGTGGCATGTACATGGCGGCGGTTTCGGCGCAATTCAGCGCGGCCATCGATGCCAACGTCCTGGCGAAGGGCGCGAACTACGTGGCCGTGCTGAACATGCCCGGCATCACGAACACGCCGCGCTTCCAGCTGGTGCTGGGTTCGATTGCAGCCAAGGCAGTGCAGGGCGGAGCGACCGACGGAGGTGCTGCTGCACGCGGGCAGGCCGAGGGCCTGTTCAAGAGCTGGATCCAGGCCTTCAACGGCGCGCTCGACACGCACTACGCCGGCAACGGCAAGGTGGTCGTGATCGACTTCTACACCTCGTTCAACGAGGAAGTGGCGATCCCGGCGCAGTACAGCCTGACCAACGTGACCACGCCGGTCTGCCCGCCCACCGGTGTCGGCGCGGACGGCCTGCCGGTCTACAGCTTCCCGACCTGTACCGCCACCGCGGTGTCGGCGGCACCGCCGACCGGCGTGACCGACCCGAACTGGTGGAAGAGCTACGCCTTCTCCGACGGCTTCCACCCGACGCCGTACGCCCACCAGCTGCTCGCCCAGCTGATCGCGCGCAGCCTGGCCACCAAGGGCTGGCTGTAAACCCGGATGCATGAAGGAACAAGAACCATGAACAAGACATTCAAGTGCATCGCGCTGGCAGGCTGCGTGGCCGGCCTGTTCGCCAGCGGCGCGGCGAGCGCGCAATCCGCCGGCTCGTGGCTGGTGCGGGCCGGTGCGGTGCGCATCGACCCGAAGGTCGACAGCGGCGACCTGAGCGCGCCGGCCTTCCCCGGCACCAAGGCCGATGTCGACTCGAGCACCCAGTTCGGCGGCGGCATCACCTACATGTGGACCGACAACTTCGCGATCGACCTGCCGCTGTCGATGCCGTTCAAGCACGACATCAACGGTGACGGCGCGATCGCCGGCGTCGGCAAGATCGGCGAGACCAAGGCGCTGCCGATCACGCTGATGGGGCAGTACCGCTTCCTGGAAGCGAGCTCGCCGTTCCGCCCGTACGTGGGCGCCGGCATCACCTACGCGAAGTTCTACAAGGAGAAGGGCACCGCGACGCTGACCGGCCTGACCGGCGGATCGAGTGCCAACCCGACCACCTTGAAGGTCGATTCGAAGTTCGCCCCGACGATCCAGGTCGGCGCGAGCTACAGCTTCGACGAGCACTGGTTCGTCGATGCGACGGTGCTGAAGACTTTCCTGAAGACGACCACGACCTTGTCGACAGGGCAGACGCTCGACATCAAGCTGGACCCGCTGACCACGGCGGTGTTCGTCGGCTACCGCTTCTGATCGGAGCGGTGTCGTGCGAAGGCCCTGCCGCTGACCGCGGCAGGGCCTTTTTCATGGGGCATGCCGAATGCCGAAGCCGGAACCTTTGCGTCGAGTCCGGTCACCCAGTGCGATGCACAACACGACCCTTGCCTTGCAAGGCAGCGGCGGCACCTGCCCGCTGTCATCGATCCACCCGGGCACCCGGCTGCCACTCGACCCGGTGCCGTGGCAACGACAGGGGGTTGTTCGCGCGGCGCGGCAGGCGCGCACGAAGGCGCAGGCGACGCTGACAGCGACACCGACGTATGGGCAGATGGTGGGCGAGTGGTGGTCGGCGAGGGTGTCCGGCGCATGGCGATGGCTGACGGCACCCGGCACGGCGCAGCGGCAGCAGGGCCGGCACCAGGCGATGCTCGAGGCGATCCGCCGCGCTCAGCGCCAGGTGGGCGCGGTGCTGCACAACGGCGTCCTGCAGATCGGCCTGCCGGTGGCCGGCGCGGCAGAGGCCGGGTCGGTTTGCCCCGTCGTGTCCCCACGCATCCTCTTTCCCGAGACGCTCGACGACTTGCGCTGGCATGTCGACCCGGCACATTGGGTGATGGCGCCGAGCCCGTCGCTGGAACAGGCCGGAGACAGTTCGCTGTCCGGCGTGCTGGTCCTGGTCGCCGATGCCAATCACCACGACCCGCTTCTGCAGGATCGCATCCGGTCTGTCGTGCACGACCTCTGCCGCGTGCGCAGCGGCCCGGCGCGGGACATCCTCTTCGTCGAGGCCGACGAGAAAACATTGCAGCAGGCCTCGAACATCGCGTACGGCGTGGCGGCGGGTGCGGGAAGCAGTGTGGTTCTCGTCGATGTGGGGGCGGAGAGAAAGACCGACTCCGACCTGAGGGACCGGTTGCTCGGGGCGGTCATCGATCGCCTCGTCCACTGCATCGGTCGTGTGAGAGAGCTTCCGGGCGGCGAGGCATTGCAGTGGACGCCTCCACCGTCGTGGACCGAGGCCTCGCTGAGGGCGGTCGAGGCTGAAGTTCTCGGCAAGATCAAGGCGCGCTGGCCGCAGGTGATGGAAGGTGCCGAGTACGAGCGGCTGACGCAAGCCGTGTCGCAGGCCCTGAACAGCTTCGCGGGCGCAGTGGCAGCGAACAGCCATCAGCGCTCCGTGGACATGGCGGCGTTGATCGCACGCCAGATCTCGGCGGACCGGCGCGACGGTGTCGACAGGCGCTATGTCGCCCCGCTGGGCCTCGGGCACATCCGGGACGTCGTCGAAGCGCTGGCAGCGCACGGCGTGACCCGCCACGTGCTGCTGTTGCCGGCGGGATACCTCACGCCGCGAGCCGACCTCATCGAGGCTTCCAGGGAAAACACTTCAACGATGACGCCGGGGCATCTGACGATCGCCGAGCTTCGGCAAGCCGTGGCCGACGACTACAAGCTCATTCCCGGCCGCGGCCTCGGCAAGCACCGGTCCCTCGATGGCTTGATCGTGCTGATCGGCGAACATGGCCACCACACGCCCGATGCTGCGACACGGGCCGTCAAAAGCATCTGGCAGCCCGGCGACCTGCACTTCGTTGAACTGCCGGAGCCCTATCTGCGCAGCGGGCAGCTGGACCACCATTTGCGCGGGATTCCGGTCGTGCAAGCGGACGCGGATGGCGGATCGGTGGGCATGGATGACTTCGAGCTCGGGCTGCAAGTCGAGACCTCGATGGGCCAGGTGGCCAAGGCCCTGCGTGAACTGATCGGGCAACTGGTCCTCGGATTGGGCCCGGAAGCAGCTTCCCGCCACCAGACCCACGCCGTCGCGACTCTCGAGGAGCTGCGCCTGCAGAGGGACGGACTGCGGACCGAATACGAGAAACGCTTTTCCGGACGCAATCCTGGCGACGAACGGGTCCGCGTGCTGGCCGAGCAACTGCAACGCGAGGAACTCGCGCTGGAGAAGCTGATCGACGGGACCCTGCATCGTCGCTCTGATTACATGACCCGCATCATCCTGGGCCGCGTTCAGTCGGATCGCTCGACAGGCACGTCACCTCGCCGGGCCTACGTGGCCGTGCCGGGCGCCGCCCATCTGCAGCGGATGGCCGAGGTGTTGCAGAAAAGCGGTCATCCCTACGTCCTGCTTTGTCCCCGCGCCGTCAGCCACTTGATCGATGTCTGCCGCTGAGGTCACGCCGCCAGAGTCAAGCACTCTCTCGTGCTGTGCCACAAGCACTGGGACGGCAAGGGTGAAATCTGCGTCCAGGGGATGGAACCCGCGGCGCGGCGCGGCGACTCACCACGTCATGCAGCCTCCATCCTTCAACTCGACAGCAACGCATTGGCGCCAGTCGCCCGGATCCTTCGGCGCTGATGCCCCATGCCGAGGAACGCCGTGGACGGCACCGCCTGCAGGTTCCGGGCGTTCCAGGGCTTCCTCGGGGCCTCGCAGGCCCTTCGTCGACAAGGCCACCCGCCACAGACGCATGATCGAACGCATCAAGCGGCAGCAGGCCGCTGCCGGTGTGCGCGTCGCCGTGGTGGAGGCCGACACGGGTCTGGTGCCGCGGCTCTCGAACGGATGGCGGCAATTGCTCGCCACCCTCGATGCCTGGAACGATGCGCTGCATCCCTCCTGGACCCTGCTGCCTGTCGAGCAGGCTCGCCCCCAGGACGAGGTGTGCGCCACGAACGGCGATTGCGCAGACCGGCTGCCTGGGCACGCTGGCATCGATGAGTTGACGGGCTTCGTCGGTCAGGCGTTCACGCTTCGGCAAAGCCCTGCACTGGAGCGGCGGTCCGATCGATCCCTCGATGGCGTGGTGATCCTGGTCGGCGATCCCGACCACGACGACGCCGACGTCCAGAAGCAGATCGGCGACCTGGTCCGCTTCCTGTATCGAGGCGGGGACTTTCATTTCATCGAGTGCCCGCCCGAGCGGGTGCCGAAGAAGCGATCGATGTGGCGCGGCATCCATCCGCCGGGGAAGGGGCGCCCTGGCGGAACGATCGGCATGGACGACGCCGACCTGTCTGCGAAATCCGAGGGTTCCTCGAAGGCATTCACCGAGGCATCGCGTGAGCTGCTGCGCTGCCAGCTTGAACTTCTCGGTCATGACGAAACTCCGGACGGGCGTCCGTTGTCGGCGATGAGCCACCGTGAGCTGGGGGCCTTGAGCGCAGCGCTGGACGACGAGGTCGAGGAACGCGGGCTCCTGATGAAGCTCGCCCGCGACAGCGACTATGCGAAGCTCGTCGACGACTGGATCCGCGCGGGTTGGGCCTATCAGGAATCGGTGCGTCAGTACGCCGACCGCCGCTCCGTCAAGATGGCGCAGACGATCGCCTCGCACCTGCAGGCGGATCCGCGGATCGCTTCAAGCTTCAGCGCCGTCGCGACGGTGGGCGCCGGCCACCTCGACGCGATGGTCGCCGAGCTGCTGAAGCAGGGCATCACCGACTTCCTCGTGCTGTGCCATGCGCGCAGCCGCGATCACGGCCACGCCAAGGTCTGCGACGAGGCGTTCAAGCCGCCAGCTTGAACACCGCCACCGTGTTGACCAGGTCCTGCGCCTGGGCCTTCAGGCTCTCGGCCGCGGCCGCGCCCTGCTCGACCATCGCGGCGTTCTGCTGCGTCGTCGTGTCCATCTGCGTCACGGCCTCGCCGATCTGCGAGACGCCGGTGCTCTGCTCGCTGCTCGCGGTGCTGATCTCGCCGACGATGTCGGTCACGCGGCGGATCGAGTTCACCACGTCCTGCATGGTCGTGCCGGCGCGGTCCACCAGCACCGTGCCCTGCTCGACGCGCTCGACGCTGGTCGAGATCAGCGCCTTGATCTCCTTGGCCGCATCGGCGCTGCGCTGTGCCAGCGTGCGCACCTCGCCGGCCACCACGGCAAAGCCGCGGCCCTGCTCGCCGGCGCGCGCCGCTTCCACCGCGGCGTTCAGCGCCAGGATGTTGGTCTGGAACGCGATGCCGTCGATCACGCCGATGATGTCGACGATCTTCCTCGAGCTGTCGTTGATGCCCTTCATCGTGTCGACCACCTGGCCGACCACGTCGCCGCCCTGCGCCGCGACATCGCAGGCGTTCTGCGCCAGCACGTTGGCCTGGCGGGCGTTGTCGGCATTCATGCGCACCGTGCTCGACAACTGGTCCATCGCGGCGGCGGTCTGCTGCAGCGCGCTCGCCTGCTCCTCGGTGCGGCCGCTCAGGTCATTGTTGGCATGCGCGATCTCGGCCGATGCGGTGGCCACGCCTTCGGCATTGCGCCGCACGTCGCTCACCAGTTCCGACAACCGGTTGCGCATGCCGCCGAGTGCGCCCAGCAGCTGCGCGCATTCGTCGCGCCCCTCGGCATGGATGGGCTTCGACAGATCGCCGCCGGCGATCGCCTGCGCCGAATCGACCGCCTGGTGCAGCGGGCCCGTCATCGAGCGTGTCGCGAGCACCGCCAGCAGCAGGCCGGCCAGCACCGCGAACACCGCGCCGCCGGCCAGGATGCGCTGGCCGCTCACGGCCACCGCCATCGTCTGCGCCTGGCTCGCGGCCAGCTGCTCGTCCATGTACGCGTCGACAGCGGCCAGGCCCTTCAGGTACTCCTGCGCGAGCGGCTGCAGCTCCTTGTCGACCTGCCCTGCCACGTCGTCGCCGGCCTGCTTGCGCTTGAACAGCGCGCTGCGCGAGACGCGGTAGGCCTCGCGGCGCGTCGCCACGTCGGCCATCAGCTGCTTGCCGGTGCCGTCTTCCACCAGCTCGTCGAGCTTCTTCTGCATCTCGCTGATCGAGGTGGAGGTCGCGTCCATGTCGCGCTTCAGCGTCTCGATGTAGCCGGCATCGCTCGCCTTCAGCGAGGCGGCGGTGCGCACCCAGTTCAGGTTGATGTTGGCGGCCCAGCGCGCCGCCAGCGACTGGCGTTGCATCTCGGTGGTCGCCAGTGCCTGGCTGGCCGTCTTCAGCGTCTCCAGGCGCCACACGCCGATCGTCGACACGAGCGCGGTGATCGCGAGGATGAGCCCGAAGGCCATGCCCAGCCGCTGGCCGAGTTTGAGGTGATTGAGCTTCATGGAAGCGGCTTTCCGTCAGTTGAACAACAAGGCTTGCAGCCCCGCAGCGATCGTAAAAAGATGACGGATGTACCAATGCGGCGAATAGGTGCGTATTCTGCCATCAGTTCGCACCACGCTGGGGCCAGCGTGTAGGACAGCGGCGACAAACGGTGGCGCTGCCCGACTACAGCGGGATGCGTTTCCGGCCCGCTTGGGAAATCGGGCGCGGTCCTTACCGTGGAGGCCTCGAATCACTCACCAGAACAAGGGGCACCACATGACGCTCGGAACCATCCTGTTGATCGTCCTGATCCTGATCCTGGTCGGCGCGCTGCCGACCTGGCCGCACAGTCGCAGCTGGGGCTACGGCCCGAGCGGTGGGCTCGGGCTGGTCGTGATCATCCTGATCGTGCTGCTGCTGATGGGCAGGATCTAGAACGCAGGCTAGAAGCGCGACCCCGGCTGCTGCAGGAACAAGGCCTCCTCGGGAGAGGAAGCCCGCCCGAGGATCGCGTTGCGGTGCGGAAAGCGCCCGAAGCGCGCGATGACCTCGCGGTGCCTGTGCGCGTAGTCCAGCATGCCCTGCAGCACCGGGGCCTCCAGCGCGAGGCGGGTGAAGCGCGCCACCGCCTCGTCCTGGCAGGCCGGGTCTTCGGCATGCTCGAACGGCATGTAGGCGAAGGCACGCCGCAGCGGTGGCAGGCCCAGGTCGAGCCCGCTGTCGCACAGCGCCCGGGCGGCGGCCAGCGCCAGTGCATCGCCGGCAAACGAGCGCTCGCGGTCGCGGAACACGTTGCGCGTGAACTGGTCGAGCAGCAGGATGCGCGCCAGCGCCGCGTCGGCCGACGCCTGCCAATCGCGCAAGCCGCCGGCGAGCGCTTCGTCGATCAGCAGGCCGAAGCGCTCGGCGATCTCCTGGTCGGTCTGCGCGCTCTTCGTGAACCACAGCGCGCGCATCTCACCCGGCTCGGGCCCGAACCACCAGTCCAGCAGCTCGGTCGCGCGCGGGTCCATCTCAACGACCCAGCTGCTGCCACAGGTAGCTGTACTCCAGCGCCTGCAGGTGCGCGCGCTGCTCGTTGTCGGCCGCGCCGCCGTGGCCGCCCTCGATGTTCTCGTAGTACAGCAGTTCGTGCCCCTGCGACAGCATCAGCGCCGCCATCTTGCGGGCATGGGCCGGGTGCACCCGGTCGTCGCGCGTCGAGGTGGTGAACAGCACCTTCGGGTACTTCACGCCCTTGCGCACGTTCTGGTACGGGCTGTACTTCGAGATGAAGGCCCACTCGGCCGCGTCGTCGGGGTTGCCGTACTCGGCCATCCACGAGGCGCCCGCCAGCAGCGTGTGGAAGCGCCGCATGTCGAGCAGCGGCACCTGGCAGACCACCGCGTTGAAGAGGTCGGGGCGCTGCGTGAAGGTGGCGCCCACCAGCAGGCCGCCGTTGCTGCCGCCCATGATGCCGAGGTGGCGCGGCGCGGTGATCTTCTGCGCGACCAGGTCTTCGGCGACCGCGATGAAGTCGTCGTAGCTGTGCTGCTTGTTCGCCTTCACCGCGCTCTGGTGCCAGGCCGGGCCGAACTCGCCGCCGCCGCGGATGTTGGCCACCACCAGCACGCCGCCGCGCTGGTACCAGGCGCGGCCGAAGCTGCCCGAGTACCACGGCTTCAGCGAGATCTCGAAGCCGCCGTAGCCGTACAGCAGCGTCGGGTTGCTGCCGTCGGCCTTCGCGCCCTGCGGCCAGACCACGAAGTAGGGCACGCGGGTGCCGTCCTTCGAGGTCGCGAAGCGCTGCTCGGCGCGCATGCCCTTCGAATCGAACAGGCCCTTGCGCGATTTCAGCAGCTCGCGGTCGTCGTTCGCGGTGCTCGCGAGGTACAGCGAATCGGGCGTCAGGAAATCGGTGTACGTCAGCAGGTAGCGCTCGGCCAGCGGGTCGTTCTTGATCAGCGGGTCATGCAGGCTGCTGATGCCCAGCGCGCCGGGGAAGGGCGCGGCGATCTCGCGTCGCGTGAAGCCATCCGCCCCCTTGTGCCACTGCTCCAGCTTGCCGGCCACGTTGTCGAGCACGTTCAGCAGCACGTGGTCGCGCGTGGTGGTGTAGCCCGACAGCGAGCGGGTGGGCGTCGGCGTGAACAGCGCGCGCAGCTTGCGCTCGCCGCGCAGGTACGCGGCCGCGTCGCCGTAGACCAATGAGCCGCTCGCGAATTTCTCGGCACCGGCCTGGAAATCGCTGCGCAGGTGCAGCAGGATGGTGTCGCGCAGGAAGCCCACCGATGCGTCGTCCGGCACGTCGAGCTTGACGAGCTTGTCGCCGCTCAGCAGGAACTGGTGGCTGTTGTAGAAGTCGAGCGCGCGGCTGAAGACGATGCGCTCGAAGCCCGGCGTGCGGTCGACGCTGACGCTCACCGCCACGTCCTTGGCCTCGCCCTCGAACACCGTGACGGCCTCCGCCAGCGGCGTGCCGCGCTTCCAGCGCTTGACGATGYGCGGGTAGCCCGAATCGGTGAGGGAGCCGGGGCCGAAATCGGTGCCGACGTAGATCGTGTTCTCGTCCAGCCAGTCGACCTCGGACTTGGCCTCGGGCAGCGTGAAGCCGTCCTTGACGAACTGCTTCGTGACGGCGTCGAACTCGCGCACCACCTTCGCATCGGCCCCGCCGCGCGACAGCGAGACCAGGCAGCGCCGGTAGTCCGGGCCGAGCACGGCGGCGCCGCCCCAGACCCAGTTCTCCTTCTCGGCGGCGCCGAGCGCGTCGAGGTCGATCACCGTGTCCCAGGCCGGTTCGGCCTTGCGGTACTCGGTGAGCGTGGTGCGCCGCCACAGGCCGCGCTTGTGGTTCTCGTCCTGCCACAGGTTGTAGAGCCAGTCGCCGCGGCGCGAGACGGCCGGAATGCGGTCCTTCGCGTTCAGCACCTCGAGCAGCTGGCTGCGGGTGGGCGCGAACTCGGGGCGCGCGGTCAGCTCCTTCTGCGATGCGGCGTTGCGCTCGCGCACCCAGGCGAGGGCGCGTTCGCCCTGCACCTCTTCGAGCCAGGCGAACGGATCGGCAGCGGCGCCGGTGGCGGCTGATGCAGCAGCGGAGGAGGCAGGGGTTTGCGACATGGCAGGCGTGGCGGTCAGGCCCAGCAGGGGAGTGGCAACGGCGCCGACGGTGCCTGCGAGCAGGCGGCGGCGGGTGGCGGAGATGCGGGACGAAATGGGGAACGTCAAGTTCATGCCCTCAGGAACGAGGTTTCCGGATGGCGCTCCATGTAGGCGCGCACGTACGAACACTGCGGATCGATCTTCAGGTTCTCGGTCATCGCGTGGTCGAAGGCGGCCTCGACCAGCTCGCCGGCGATGCCGCGGCCTTGCAGCGCCGGCGGCACCTCGGTGTGCGTCATCTGCATGACGTCGCCGGCGAGCCGGTAGTCGGCCACGCAGAGCTGGCCATCGACGGTGGCTTCGAAGCGCTGCTGCGCCGGGTTGTGGGTGACGAGCACGGGTTGGCTCATGGTCGGGTCTCCTCCAACGGCGAACTGATGATCAGCCGGAGTCTGCCAGCACCCGAGCGGTTTTTTCCACCGGATTCACGCTGAGGGCCTCAGGCCTCGGGAGTCAGCCGCTGCGGCGTCACCTCGATGCTGCGCGTGCCGTCGCCGACCCAGACGGTGCCGTCCTGCACCGTCACCTGCAGCTGCATCGTGCGCTGCGCGAGCGCGGCCAGCGCCTGGCTCTGCTCGGCCGGCACCTGCCAGACGGCGAGGTTGCGCGCCCGGGTGACCTTGTTCGCGATGCCGGCCCACCAGATCGGCGTGCTGTGGCTGAAGCTGTACACCGTGACGCGCTCGGCACGCGGGCTCGCCTTCATCAGGCGCTTGTCGTCGGGCTGGCCGACCTCGAGCCACTGCATGATCTGGCCGGTCAGGTCCTTCTGCCAGAGGTCGGGCTCGTCGGTGTCCCACAGGCTTTTCGCGAATTCGAGCGCGCCGTTGTCGTTGTCGGCCGGCACGTTCAGTGCGAACGCGAGCAGCCGCATCATCATCCGCTCGTCGGTCTCCGACGGGTGGCGGGCGATCGTCACGCCGTGGTCGCCATAGACATTGCGGTCCATGTCGGCCAGCTGGATCGTGGCCTTGTAGATGGTGGCTTTCAATGCCATGGCGGGGTGCGAGCTTTCCAGAAAAGCAAAAGGGGCCTGGATTAGACCAGACCCCTTTCAGGACGAAGCTTCGGAAGGCTTACCAGCGGTCCGAGCGCATCAGCGGTTCCCACTGGCCGTCGCGGCGGCGGTACACCGTGATCGCGCCGTAGGCCTGTTCGCCGTCGGCGGTGAAGCGCATCGAGCTGGTCACCGGCGACACCGGGTCGATGGTGTGCAGCTTCTCGCGCAGCTTGACCGAGTCGACGCTGTCGGCACGGCGCATCGCATCGGCGAGCACGTACATCGCGTCATAGGCGTAGTGGGCGGCCCACACCGGATCGGCCTTGAAGACGGTCTGGAACTTCTTCAGGAAGGTCTGGCCGGCCGCGAACTCGCGCGGCTCCAGCGCGCTGGAGGTGACGTACAGCGTGGTCACGTCGTTCGGCGCCTTGGCGAGCTTTTCGGTCTTCGACGAGTTGGTCGACAGCACCGGCACGCCCGACAGGCCGGCGGCCTTCATCTGCTCGAACAGCGGCAGCAGCTGGTTGTCGCGCAGCACGGCCACCAGCACGTCGGGCGGCGTGGCCTTGACCTTGGCGACGAAGGCGGCGAAGTCGGTGGTCTTGTTGCTGACCGACTCGTTCATCGTGACCTTCTTCTTGAGCTTGCCGAGCGCCTCGCTCACGTCCTTGCTCATCGGGCGGCCGAAGGCGGTGTCCTCGAAGATGATCGCGACGTTGGTCGCGTTCAGGCTCTCGGCGACGTAGCCGCCGATCGCCTTGGCCTGCAGGCCGTCGTTGGCGACCAGCCGGAAGGTGTTGCCGTCGCCCTGCTTGGCCAGGTCGACCGCCGACGAGGTGTACAGCTGCGGGATGTTGGCGGCCTTGTAGATCGGGATCGTGACCTCGGAGATGTCCGAGCTCAGGTGCCCGATCACCGCGGTGACCTTCTGGTCGACCAGTTCCTGCGCGACCTTCTTGGCGGTTTCCTTGTCGGCCTTGTCGTCAACGGCGACGATCTCGATCTTCACGGCCTTGCCGGCCACCTTGAAGCCCGCGGCATTCAGCTCGTCGGCGGCCATCTTGACGCCATTCAGCAGATCCTGGCCCCGCGCGGCCGACGGGCCGGACAGCGGCTGCGCCACGCCGATCTTGATGCTGGGCGGGACACTCGGTCCGCAAGCCGCCAGCAGGACGAGGGAGGCGGCAGCCACGACCGATGACAGCCGGGCGGGACGGAAAATGCGCATGCGGGGTTCTCCAGAGATGTAATCAAACGTCATCGAACGGTGCGACGACGTGGACGAAGCGGTGACAAGTTGTCTCAGTGGAAATGTATCTGCATCGACGCCCAACGCAAGGCAGGTACTCACTGCCAAATGGCCGCAGGGGTGACAATTCGCACATCGCCGCGCATTCGAGTTTGAGAAATGACACAGAAGAAGTTCGACCTGGCCAAGAACCTGGCCCTGAAGATCAACAACCAGATGAAGTCGGGCGGGGTGCCCGGACGCTTCGGCCAGGAGGCGGCGGTGCCGGTCGACAAGCGCGAGCAGCGCCGCCGCGATGCGGCCGCGGGGCTGGTGCCGTTCGCCTGCAAGCTGCCGTCGGAGCTGGCGCAGCAGCTCAACGAGCGGGCGGCGGTGCATGAGGGCGGCATGACCGGGCTGCTGGTCGAGGTGCTGGGCAAGGCGCTGAAGAAGAAATAGATCGCCCGGTTTGCAATAGGGACGCCCTTCCGGGCGTACACAGGGGATCCTCACACCCATGGAGACCCTGATGATGAAGACCAAGACCCTCGTTCCGCTGCTTGGCGCGCTGCTGCTGGCCGCCTGTTCGACGATGTCGTCGATGATGGGCGCCCCGGCGCCTGCGAAGACCGCCGATGGCGCGCTGGTGGGCGCTGCCAACGGCATGACGCTCTACACCTTCGACCGCGACATGGCCGGCGCCGGCAAGAGCGTCTGCAACGGCCCGTGCGCGACCAACTGGCCGCCGCTGATGGCCGACGATGCCGCGAAGGCGAACGGCGACTGGAGCGTCGTGACCCGCGACGACGGCAAGAAGCAATGGGCCTTCAAGGGCAAGCCGCTGTACTTCTGGGCCAAGGACATGAAGCCGGGCGAGAAGACCGGTGACGGCTTCAACGGCGTGTGGCACACCGCCACGCCCTGAGTTTCTGTTCGTTGTGTTGGCGCGGAAGGCGCGGGCGGGGAGTCTGGGGCTCGCCGGTCGGTGCAGTCATTGCCCCTGGCGGGGCAATGACTGCCCTCCGCTGACTGGTTTCATGGCCCGTCGCCCAAACTCCCGCCACTCACTTCGTTCGTTGTGGTCAAACAGTGGGCGACAGTCAGTGCACGAAG